>CAVECU010000009.1:10902-23273 GCA_963614015.1 uncultured Eubacteriales bacterium | reverse complement strand
CTCTGGACTATCGGAATCTGCCCGAGGAGAGGAATCCCATACCTCTCGGCCATCCGCACGCCACCGTTTTTGCCGAAGATATAATACTTGTTGTCAGGAAGTTCCGCAGGCGTGAACCAGGACATGTTCTCCACAAGCCCGAAAATTCTGCGATTGATATTCTTGTTGCGGAACATATCCACTCCCTTCTCCACATCGGCAAGGGCGACATCCTGCGGAGTGGTCACTATCAAGGCGCCCTCCATCGGGATGTCCTGGACCAGACTGATGTGTATGTCGCCCGTTCCCGGAGGCATATCTATGAGAAGATAGTCCAGAACGCCCCAGCGCACTTGCAGAATCATCTGCTTCAGTGCATTGCAAGCCATAGGGCCTCTCCAGATGAGCGCCTGCCCCGGCTTTGAAAAATAGCCGATGGACATCCATTTCACTCCGTATTTCTCGACTGGCAGGATGATTTCCTTGCCGTCCTCGCTGATGGCCTCGGGCACGGCGCCTTCAGTCCCCGTCATAGTCGGGACGGACGGGCCGTAAACATCGGCGTCGGCAAGTCCTACCTTGTATCCGAGGCGGCTCAACGCCACGGCAAGATTGACCGCCACGGTGGATTTGCCCACTCCGCCTTTGCCGGAAGCCACACCGATGATATGCCGCACGTTGTTGACCTCATCCAGAGAGAGATTCAGCCCCGTCTGCTTCTTGGGGGCGGACTCGCCTCGGATGACAGTCTTGATTTCCACGTCTTTCACCTCCGGAGCGTGACGGAAGATGGCGGCTTTCGCACTTCCTTCGATATATTCGGCAAGCGGATCCCTGTGTTTCGGGAATGCGAGGGTGACAGTGACCTTGTCCCCCTCGATTTCCACTTTGTCCACCATGCCGAGCTCCACGATGTTCTTGTCATCCTTGGCGGGATGCGTGACATCGAGGAGCATCTTCATTATTTCGTTCTCTTTCATTTCAAAACAGCGTCTTATTGACGAGTGTGATGCCCCCCTTATTTTACGAGAGTCATTTCGTCCAGCAGGTATCCTGCGCCGCCGAATTTGTCCATCATGAACAGGACGTAACGGATATCCACGCAGATACATCTCTGAAGATCGGGCTCGAACATCACGTCGCTGGACATCGACTCCCAGTTGCCGTCAAATGCAAGACCTATCAGATTGCCGTCCGCATCCAATACCGGACTGCCCGAGTTGCCTCCGGTGATGTCGCAGTTGTTGAGGAAGCAGGTCGGAACCTTGCCTTCGGCATTGGCATATTGTCCGAAATCGCCGGCCTTGTAGAGCGACTTGAGCTTTGCCGGGACACGGAATTCGTAGTTGTCCGGGTCTTCTTTCTCCATCACTCCGTCCAAAGTCGTGTAATGTTTGTACAGAACGCCGTCAGCCGGGGAATATCCCTTCACGGTGCCGTAGGTCAGGCGCATCGTGGAGTTGGCGTCAGGATATGACGGCTGCCCTTTCTCCCACTCCAGAAGTCCTGCGGCGAAAGCCTTGCTTCCTGCGGCAAGCTTGTCCGACCACTTCCTCTGCGATGCATAGTGCTGAATATATGCTCCCACTACGGCGTTGTAGAACTTCACGGACGGGTCGTTCAGGAAATCGGCGACGCTTCCTATCTCCGTGCTTCTGAATTTCTCGGCAGAACCGAACATGCTGGTGGAGAACAGAGTGTCCACATATCCGTCGATATCCATAGTCGCGAAATCGCGGCCGCCCAGCTTGAGGTAGTCGGATTCTGCGGCATTCTCGCGGTAGAACCGGAGCATGGCCGAAGCGATGTTGCGCTCCAGAGCTTCATTGTAGTCCTTGTACAAAGCTTCCGCAGCCTTGCGGCCGGCCTCCAGTGCGGCGGCGGTGTCCTTGGAGTCTGCTTTCAGGGAGGCTCTCATACTCTGTGCAAAAGACCCTACAAAATCGCAAAGTCCCACATTCAGAGGAGCTTCGATTATCAGCCTTGTCGCAAGAGCGTCGGCTGCCGAGCTGTCCACGGCTTCCTTGATGTCTTCCAATGCGGAACCGTAGGCGGCAGCCCTCTTCTTCTTGGCATTGACCCACTTGGAGAACGCGGCTTCTTTCTGCTCCTCGCGGCCTATGATGTTCAGATCGCCGAAGGCTTTCTTCTCCCCGATCCATTTCTTCCAACCGTTGGAAGAGCTTGCATATTTGCTCGCGTACTGAAGTCTCACCGCAGGGTCAGCTTCCATACCTGCCTTCATGACGTTCTGCCGCAGAGTCCTTGCCGCGATGCTTACTCCTTGGAGGTCAAGCATATGCTGGAGCTGTGCGGCTGTCTGGAACCTCTGTGTGCGTCCCGGATATCCCATTATCATGGAGAAATCGCCTTCCTTGACACCCTTGAGGGAGATTTTCAATGCCTGGGCCGGGTGATAAGGCACATTTTCCTCGCTGTAGTCGGCAGGCTCGTTGTCCTTGCCTGCATATACGCGGAACATCGAGAAATCTCCCGTATGGCGAGGCCACATCCAGTTGTCCGTCTCTCCGCCGAATTTCCCGACGGATGCCGGCGGCGCACCGACGAAGCGGACATCGCTATAGACCTTGGAGATGATGAGATAATATACGTTGCTGTTGTAGAAACTCGTGATGGAGACTTCGCAATGAGGGTTCTCCGCTTTCGCCGCAGTGATGAGAGACTCTTTTGCGGCGGTGACAGCCTTTTCTGCAAGGCTCTCCACATTGGCGCTGTCCTTGAACTCTTTAGCGGCCGCTTCTCCGGCTTTCTCCAGAACGGCGGTGACATCCGTCATGCTCTTGAGGAAAGTGACTGTAAGACCCGGGGCCGGGAGCTCTTCGCTGCTGTTCATAGCCCAATAGCCGTCCTCCAGGTAGTTGTGCTCCGGGGTGCTGAGCTTCTGGATGTGGCTGTATCCGCAGTGGTGGTTGGTGACCAGCAGTCCGTTGCCGGAAATCATCTCGCCGGTGCAGCCGCCTCCGAAATGGACAATCGCATCTTTCAGAGAAGAATTGTTGATGTCATAGATCTGTTCCGGGCTCAGTCTGCATCCGAGGTCGGACATAGTCTTGCTGTTCATTTTCTGGAGCAGCGGCAGCAGCCACATGCCTTCGTCGGCAAGCGCTCCGTTGCAGAGCAGGAGGGCGGCCGAGATTGCTAAAAGTAATTTTTTCATTATCGTGATAAGAAATTGTTTTCCGTCAGGTGTTCCTGAAAATCCTGCGCTTGCCCTCCGCCGTGCGGACTCCCGTCCGGGGTGCGGCACGACAGAGCGGGCGCAATCCTGCAAAATTAGCCGATAAAATCGCCAATTACAAAAATCATAACGGCTTCCGTGTCCTCTGCGACAGGCTCCGCATTGCGGATTGTGTCAGAACAGTGTGGGCTCCAACTCTTTCGGATGGAAACTCATCCTGTGGTAGGGAGTGTAGCCGTATTTGCGGATAGCGGCGATGTGCTCCGGAGTAGGGTAGCCCATGTTCCTTTCCCAGCCATATCGGGGGAATTCCAGAGCGATCCTCTTCATATATTCGTCTCTCCATGTCTTGGCGAGGACCGAAGCCGCGGCGATGGACGCATAGGTGGCGTCTCCTTTCACCACCGTCTGATATCTGTCAGAAGAATATTTCCCGAACGGCTTGAACCTGTTGCCGTCGATGAGGAGGAAATCGGGCTCCGGTGTCAGTCTCAGCACGGCACGCTGCATGCCGGCAACGGAGGCCCACAATATGTTTATGCGGTCTATTTCTTCCGGCTGCACCTCCTCGACGGCCCAGGCGACGGCCTCTTTCTCGATGACTTCCCTGACGGCATCCCTCTGCGCCGGGGTCATCTGCTTGGAGTCGTTCAGCAGGGGATGATGGAAATCTTCCGGCAAGATGACTGCCGCAGCGAACACGGCGCCGGCCAACGGGCCTCTGCCGGCTTCATCGCACCCGGCCTCCAATATGCCCTTGTGCAGAAAATTCTTGAGTGAGGGATTGTTGCTCATTTCAAAACAGCTTCTCAGTGACGGAATGACGGGAAACATTGTCCTCAAAATGAGGGACTTCCTTGTCAGCCGTGCGCGGCTGGCCGCTTCCCCATGGGGTGCAAAATTAGTCAGCGGAAGTCTGTTTTGAAAGGGATTCCGGCAGTTTTTCGAGGTGCTTCCTGATGATGGCCCGGGGAAGGGCGTCATTTCCGCGTCCGGTCTCTTTTCAGGAGGGCGATGATCTCGTTCTTGGACTCGAGCATCTCGCGCAGGTCTTTGATTTCTTTTTCCTGGGCGGTAATCTTCTCGTTGAGGCGGGCAAGGGTCTTCTCGTATTTGTCCGAAATCTCCCGCTTCTTGTCTTCAAAGTCCCGGGTGAGCTCTTTCAGCTGCCCGTTTCCGTTCACCGGGCGGTAGCCGAGGACAAGCTCTTCCGTGGAAATGCCGAAGACTTTGGCTATCTCGTCGACGTGTGCGCTTATCAGAGTCAGATTGCCTTTCTCGATGCTTCTGTAGGTGTTGCGGACAACGCCGATCCGCCGGGCCATCTCGTGCTGGGAAAGCCCTTCTTCGTTGCGCCTGCGAAAGATATTGTTCTTGATACTTTCGTTGTCCATTGTCAGAAGCTGTTTTTGCAAAAATATCCCGATTGACATAGACTTTCTGACAACATATTGCGGTCAATGACCAAGAATGCGTGTCAAAACGCTTAAAAATCATCGCCCAGGATTTAAAAAAGATATTTTTTTGACTACTCCCGGCGAATAAAGCCACTCGTCTTTGGCGTAGCGGGGTATTGATGTGAGATTTGCGATGACCACAAATAATTGTCACAAGATATGACGGCACAGAATAAGAATCCGGACATCAGGCCTCAAGGCGAGGCGGCGCCACATTCCGCGGAGCAGTCCTATGCGGAATTCGTGAGACTTATGAATGAAGAGGGGCTGTACACCGACCGGTGCATCACTTTCGAGGCGGTATGCCGGCTGCTCGGACAGGATGCCGGCAGTCTGGACGGGATCATCGTGCGGGAGCTTGGAATGACCGGGCGGCAGGTGATGGACACTTTGAGGAGGCGGTGGCTCGCCGTCCGGCATCCGGGTGACCCGGCCGCGGCTGAGCCTGCGGTCGGGAGCGGGCCCTAAAATGTTTTAGACAAATGGCGGTTTCATATTGTTATTGCACTGCCGATTTATTAGATTTGCGTATATGCGGCCGTGAAATGCCGATTTGAAGCCATCTTCGGGCGACATTGCGGGGTGCGCAAGAGAGTGTAATTAATAACATTATAAGTTTATGAAGACCTATTCTACCAAGGACATCCGGAACGTGGTCTTGCTTGGCAGCACCAAGTCAGGCAAGACCACATTAGCGGAAGCGATGCTTTATGAAGGCAAAGTCATTGACAGGCGCGGCTCGGTTGAGGCCAAGAACACCGTATCTGACAATTCGGAGATCGAGCATCTGAACCAGCGTTCCATCTATTCCACACCTCTGTATGCGGAGTTCATGGACACGAAGTTCAACATCATCGACACTCCGGGTGCGGACGATTTCATAGGCGGCGCCGTGTCTGCGTTCAAAGTATGCGAGAACGGAATACTTGTGGTGAACGCCCAGCAGGGAGTGGAAGTAGGCACCGAGATATTTGCGAGATACGCAAGCGAGTACAATGTCCCCATAATACTTGCGGTCAACCAGCTTGACAGCGAGAAGGCCGATTGGGACACGGTCAATGCCAGCCTCAAGGAGGCTTTCGGCAACAAGCTCATAACCATCCAGTTCCCGGTGAATCCGGGCCCGTCGTTCGATGGATTCGTGGATGTGCTCAAGATGAAATATTATCATTTCAAGGATGATAACGGCACTCGTGAGGATCTGGAGATTCCGGCTAATCTCAAGGATGAGGCGGAGCTTCTGCGTCAGGCCCTTATCGAGAAAGCGGCCGAGTACGACGACACTCTTATGGAGAAATTCTTTGCCGAGGGCGCGCTTACGGAGGATGAGATCAGAAAGGGGCTCGGAATCGGAATCCGTGCAGGTGAAGTGCTTCCGATTTTCTGTCTGTCGGCCAAGAAAGATATCGGCGTGAAGAGGCTTATGGAGTTCACCATCAGGGCGTCAGCTTCTCCGGAGATCACTCGCTCCCGCACCAGGGAAGGTGAGGAGATAGAGTGCAAGCAGAATGCTCCTACCACGCTGTTCATCTACAAGACCGATGTGGAGCAGCATCTTGGCGACGTCTCTTATTTCAAAGTGCTCAGCGGCGAGCTTCACGAGGGAATGGATCTGGAAGATCCGGAGACCGGAGGCAGGGAGAGGATTTCCACGATCTACGCGGTGGCCGGAGCCAAGAAGGAAAAAGTCTCCGACATGAATGCCGGCGATATCGGATGTACGGTAAAGCTGCGTTCCGGCAAGACAAATGTCACTCTGTCACAGCTCACTACCGGGATTGCTTATGAGCATATCGCATTCCCGGCTCCGAAATACCGTACCGCCATCAAGGCCAAGGTGCAGGCGGATGAGACCAAGCTCGGCGAGGCCCTGACGAAGATTTCATCACAGGATCCGACCGTGATCGTGGAATATTCCAAGGAGCTGAAGCAGACGATTCTAAGCGGACAGGGCGAGCAGCATATAAATGTCGTGAAGTGGAGACTTCAGAACGAGTTCAAAGTGGAGATCGAGCTTTTTGCTCCGAAGATTCCTTATCGCGAGACCATCACCAAGACCGCCAACGCCGAATATCGTCACAAGAAGCAGTCCGGCGGCGCAGGCCAGTTCGGAGAAGTCCATCTGCTCGTATGCCCGATTGTCGAGGGCGTGCCGTTCACCAACAAGTTCAAGATCGACGGCAAGGACACCACGCTCAACGTGAAGAGCCAGGAGTCTTATGATCTCGACTGGGGCGGCAAGCTTGAGTTCTACAATTGCATAGTCGGCGGAGCAATCGATGCCAGATTTATGCCTGCCATTCTGAAAGGCATTATGGACAAGATGAACGAGGGCCCGCTCACAGGCTCCTATGCCCGCGACATCAGAGTCTTTGTCTATGACGGCAAGATGCATCCGGTGGACTCAAATGAGATTTCGTTCGTCCTCGCTGCGCGCAATGCCTTCAAGGAGGCTTTCCGCAATGCCGGGCCTAAGATCATGGAGCCTATCTACAATCTGGAAGTCCTCACGCCGAGCGAGTATATGGGCGCCTGCATGTCGGATCTCCAGAACAGACGTGCCATCATAGAGGGCATGGGCAGCGACAAGGGATTCGAGGTCATCAAGGCCAGAGTTCCGCTTGCCGAGCTCTACAGGTATTCCACGGCGCTGAGCTCACTGACATCCGGAAGTGCGACATTCAATATGAATTTTGCTGACTATCAGCCTGTTCCTGGCGATGTGCAGACGAAGCTCCTTGCTGACTACGCTGCCCAGGATTCGGATGAATAGAATATGTACGAGAGAAGTTTGAGCCCTGTCGCACGGGGCCCGGACTTCTTATCATAGAGAGAGGGTGACTAAAAAGTCCGTCGGCGTGACTAACAAGTCCCGTAAGGGACCGCACCGGATAGGTGCGAAGTACCCCTAATAGGGGTCGCAGCCTCAGCTGCGGGGGTTAATAGGCCCTTTAAGGGGGTGACTAAAAAGTCCGTCGGACTTTTTAGTCACCCCCTCTGATTCATGCTTGTCCGGCACTACCATCAGGCCGGATTGTCCCGCTTATTGCTTGGCGATGTTCTCACGCATCTCGGTGTCTGCCTGGACGTTTTTCATGCGGTAATAGTCCATCACGCCGAGATTGCCGCTGCGGAAGGCCTCCGCCATTGCCAGAGGGACTTGAGCCTCGGCTTCGATCACCTTGGCACGGGCTTCCTGAGCCTTGGCTTTCATCTCCTGCTCCAGAGCCACGGCCATCGCCCTGCGCTCCTCGGCTCTCGCCTGCGCGATATTCTTGTCGGCATCGGCCTGATCCATCTGGAGTACGGCGCCGATGTTCTTGCCTATGTCAATGTCCGCGATGTCAATGGACAGAATCTCGAATGCCGTGCCTGCGTCAAGACCCTTGGCGAGCACCACTTTGGAGATGGACTCCGGCTTCTCGAGCACTTCCGCGTGGCTCTCTGCCGAGCCGATGGAGGATACGATGCCTTCCCCGACACGGGCGAGCACCGTCTCTTCCCCGGCACCGCCGACGAGTTGGTTGATGTTGGCGCGGACGGTCACTCTTGCCTTGCAGATGAGCTGGATGCCGTTCTTGGCCACAGCCGTCACCGGAGGAGTGTTGATGACCTTCGGGTTGACGGACATCTGCACAGCCTCGAACACATCACGTCCGGCCAGATCTATCCCGGCGGCAGTCTTGAAATCAAGAGGAATGTTCGCTTTGTCGGCGGAGATGAGGGCGTTGACCACTTTGACGACATTGCCCTTTGCAAGATAATGGGCTTCAAGCTCGTTGGACTTGAGAGTCAGACCGGCCTTGGTCCCGGTGATCATCGCTATTACGATAGTGTTGGGGTTGACTCCTCTCCAGCGCATCAGAACGAGCTGGATGAGAGGGATATGCACTCCCGAGAGGATCGCCTGGAACCAGAGGGCCACAGGGAAGAACCACAGGAGGATGATGAGGGCGACGAATATGATCCCCACCCACACAAAAAACGGAAGACTTGAAAATATTTCCATAATCGATGAATTGTTTTCCTTGCTGATCGGCCCGCCTCTGTCCGGCGGGGACATATGCCGGAGGTCAGAACGCCTCGTCCTGCATCACAGGCCTGACATAGATCTTATTCTTCTCGATATGAGCTACTTCGACAGTCACTCCCGGGGCGATCATCCCCTCGAGAGCTGTCACTTCGCAGCTCCTGTCGTTGAACCGGGCTGTCCCCATCGGCCCGAGCCTGGTGACGGTGACGCCTTTGTCCCCGACTTCCACCCTCTTCTCCTCTGCGGTGCTCTCTATGACCGTGTTAAGCTCGAACTTCTTCCAGGTCTTGGAGCGCAATGCGAAGAATATCAGGATGGAGAGCAGCACCACATTGATGAATGTCACGATGGCTCCGGTCCATGGGCTCAGATAGGCGAAAGCATAATAAGATGAGCCGCAGATGGACAGAATCCCCAATATTCCGGCGATGCCTACGCCCGGAATCAGGAGTATTTCAGCGAGCAGAAAAATGATTCCGAGAAGAATCAGAAAAATTACCAGACCCATATTTTGCCGAATTTTCAGGGCTGTCCGGCGGACACCCCATCAAAACAAATATAAGAAATAAATTCTATTCCTTTTCGGATTTTTCTATGCGGATATTGGAAAAGCCGCCCGCCTTGAGCTTGGAGCAAAGCTCGTCCACCAAGGCCCTGTCAGTGTAAGGGCCTGAAAGATAGGATACTGTCCCATTATCGGCAGTCCTTGCAAGGTCGGCTGCCGATATGGATTGTATGGCGGATATTTCGCTCTCGGACAGGGATTTCCCCTCTTCCGGGAAGATGCGGATGAAATATTCGTCCAAGATGGTCTTTTCCAATGCTCTGGCTTTGGTGACAGACAGAGGGTTGCCGTCCAGATAGGCCGTGATGACGGCGGAGCGGAACCCGAGCCGCTTGACGCTGTTGAGGTGCGAGAGGACATCCTTGTAGCTGCGGAACAGACCGGCGGAATAGATGTTTCTGCCTCCGGCGGTGGTGCGCTCGAATACCGGGCTCAGACCTTTTATCTGACGCACCGTGGCCTTGGTCGAGATGGCGAACAGCTGGATCTGATATACAAGCCCTTCCGGCAGCGTATTGTCTTCGGCGAACCGTCCTTCCGGAAGGATCTGGAACGAATAGTCGAAGTCCGGTTTCGGCTTCCGCATATCAAGCCGGATATCCGGCCCCATGTTCTTCTTCGAGAAGACATATCCGGAAGAAGCGCCCCGCACTTCCCTGTCCGCGTTGTGCCGCAGCTTTTCCGGGTCAATGACTATGCCGCTCTGCAGGAAGCCGAGCTCTATCTGCTGAAGCTCCCGTGTGGCGGTGGCGAGTGAGTCCTGCAGACGTGGAAGCAGGAGCTCCCGGCTCAGGATCTTGGCTGCAAGAGATGCCCTTTCATCGCCGGAAAGAGATTGAAGATGAGCGCGTTCTTCGTCCAGAGAGCGGTTGTGGGCATAGATTGAGTCGCGGAACGACCGCACTTTCGTCAGCTTCTCGGAGTATGTGCGCATCTGTTCGTCTTCTCCGGCATCTTCCGGCACTGCGGACCCGTTGTCGATGATGGTCGGGTCGTTTTTCGGGGCCAGAAGACAGAGCTCCCGGAGTTCTTCCGCATCCTGGACGGACCGTCGCACGGGCATGCTGTCAAACTCCAGGACATAGATGTCCACGCTGTCGGCCGGGCAGGCTCTGTTGGAGGCGAACATCGAGTATTTCCCATCGGGAGTGTTGATATAGAGGAAGTCATCGTAAGGCGAGGAATAGGGGAACCCCATATTCACCGGGACGCCCCAGTCGCCGGCTTCTTCGTCCCAGGCGGATACGTACAAGTCATAGCCTCCCATCCCGTACAGCCCTCTGGAGGCGAAGAAAAGCTGCTTGCCGTCCGGAGAAAGCATCGGATATATCTCGTCCGAGGAGGTGGTCATCTGCTCGTTGAGCAGTTCGGGAGCAGTCCACACGGTGTCTTCCAGCTCGGAATGATAGATGTTGCGGATGCCGCCGTCGTCTTTGGCCGACCAGAAGATTTTGTCCTGGTCTTCAGGGAGATAGGTCGCCTTCACAACGCCGCTTCCGTCATCGCCGTCAAGCATGTTCGGCAGCGGCCGCCAGCTTCCGTCCTCAAGAGGATAGAACAAGAAGAAGTCCTTGAGGGAAAACCGCTCTCTCGCCACTGTCTCCGGCGTGCTGCAGAAAGCGGTCATATTGCTGCCGTTCTGGGCGGAGACCATCGCCTCGTCGATTGCCCGGAGTGAGACGGAGTCGGCTCCGGCACGGGCTTTCTCAAAGGCGGAGACAGCCTCGCTGAACTTGTAACTCCGCACAAGAGAGTCGGTTACGCGTTTCAGGGCTGCCATGTCTATGCGGATGCCGGACGCGGCTGACGTATCCGGCACGTCCTGTCCATAGGAAGTGGCAGCCGCAAATCCTGCCGCCGCCATGCAAAATATCGCTTTCAGATGTCGTCTCATATCCCGGAGCGCAAAATTACGAAGTTGTCACGAAAATTCCGCATAATAAATTGCGGGCGAAAGGACAATGTTCTGACGGTCTTGGATACAAAAAATTTTAATAGTACGAAAAAATAGGTAAATTTGCGGTCTATTATGTTTTGCGGAAACTAATTCAAATAATAATATCACAATGCAAAGCAAAGGTGCAATAAAATTTGTAGCTGTACTGCTGGCCATCGCCTGCATCTGGCAGCTGTCCTTCACTCTTGTGACAAGCATCCACGAGAAGAAGGCGGCGACATATGCTCAGAATGCGGTCGAGGCGTTCAGGCAGTCAGCCGCTTATGCCAGCGTCCCCGAAGTGGACAAAGCATACTATCTGGATTCGCTTGCCAAGGTGAAGAACCGTTGGTATATAGATTCGATTTCCAGCGAAAAAGTCTATTTCGGATACACTTTCAAAGATGTAAAAGCCAAGGAGATCAACCTTGGACTTGACCTGAAGGGCGGTATGAACGTCATGCTCCAGGTCCAGCTCCAGGATCTCGTGAGCGCTCTCGCCGGAGAGAACAAGACTCCGGAGTTCGAGCAGGCGATCAATCTGGCGAAGACGCGCAGCGTGAACTCATCTGACGACTTCATCTCCCTCTTCGCTCAGGCTTGGAAGGAAGTCTCCGGGGGACAGAGGCTTGCACAGGTGTTCGGCACGTATGATTCCGGCATCAGCGCGCAGTCTTCCGACGAGGAGGTCCTTTCCATCATAAGGGAGAAGGCCAAGAGCGCGGTGGCCAATTCGTTCAACGTGCTCCGCAACCGTATTGACCGTTTCGGTGTGACTCAGCCGTCCATCCAGAACCTCGGAAGCTCAGGACGTATTCTTGTCGAGCTCCCTGGCGTGAAGGAGCCGGAGCGTGTCAGGAAGCTGCTCCAGGGTACGGCGTCACTGGAGTTCTGGCCTACGTTCGAGAATTCCGAGATCGCCCAGTATCTTCAGGAAGCAGATGCGACATTGGCTCAGACTGTAGGTGACTCTATCGATGTTGACAGCGCAGCGAGCGCTGCAGCAGCCCAGGCCGCCGCGCAGACCAACGCTTCGGACTCTCTGCTTCAGAGCGTAATCGACAAGTCCGCCGCTGACGCCAAAGCACTTGCAGAATACAAGAAGGCGCATCCTCTCTTCGCCGTCCTCCAGCCGTCAGGCTTCAGAAGCGGAGCTTGCGTGGGATTTGCGCAGGGCGGTGATACCGCGGCTGTCAACAAAC
>CAVECU010000009.1:0-10892 GCA_963614015.1 uncultured Eubacteriales bacterium | reverse complement strand
GCCCTGAAGTGAAGGGCATCTTCCCTTCGGAAGTGCGTTTCCTGTGGTCCGTCAAGCCGTCTAGCTATGTCGGAGCCGCAAATATCTTCGAGCTTGTCGCCATCAAGGTTGCGTCCAGAGACGGATCCGCACCTCTTGACGGAGGTGCAGTCACGGATGCCCGCGTATCGTATAGCGGACAGGGTGTGAACCAGGGCAATCCTACCGTGTCAATGTCCATGAACGCCGAGGGCGCATCCGTCTGGGCGCGTCTTACAAAGGACAACATAGGCAAGCAGATCGCCATTGTCCTGGATGATCTTGTATATTCTTATCCAAACGTAAACAGCGAGATTACCGGAGGAAACTCCGAGATTTCGGGCAACTTCGACGTGGAAGAGGCTACCGACCTTGCCAATGTGCTCAACTCCGGTAAGCTTCCGGCTCCTGCCAAGATCATTCAGGAGCAGGTCGTAGGTCCGTCTCTCGGTTCCGAGTCCATCAAGGCCGGTCTCATCTCGTTCGTCATCGCCTTCCTGCTGGTGCTCATCTATATGATTCTGTTCTATAGCGGTGCCGGTCTGGTAGCTGATATCGCACTTCTGTGCAACGTGCTCCTGCTGTTCGGAACTCTGGTTTCGTTCGGTGCTGTGCTCACGTTGCCGGGTATCGCCGGTCTCGTCCTGACAATGGGTATGGCGGTCGATGCCAATGTGATCATATATGAGCGCGTGAAGGAAGAGCTTGCCGCAGGCAAGGGTCTGTCAAAGGCTATCGCCGACGGATATTCCAACGCATACTCCGCAATCATCGACGGCCAGGTGACCACGTTGCTTACGGGTGTTGTCCTCTTCATCTTCGGTTCAGGCCCTGTACAGGGATTCGCCACCACCCTCATCATCGGTATCATCACATCCGTGCTGACATCCATCTTCATCTCCAGAATTATCTTCGATGACAGGGTGTCCAAGGGCAAGAACATCGCATTTGAGAACCGCTTCACCAAGAACTTCCTGAAGCATACTCATTTCGATTTCATCGGGAAGAAACACTATTCATACATATTCTCCGGAGCGCTTATCGTCATCTCGATAGCTTCCATCTGCGTCAAGGGATTCACATACGGTGTGGATTTCACAGGTGGACGCACCTATGTCGTGAGGTTCGACAAGCCGGTGACAGCCGAGTCCGTTAGGACCGCTACCGAGCAGAAGTTCGGCGAGTCTGTCGAGGTGAAGCAGTTCGGCGGTGAGAGCCAGATGAAGATCACAACCAAATACAAGGTTGAGATCGAAGACAGCGCCGTGGATGCCGAGGTCGAGGAGATGCTCTATGATGCATTGAAGGGCCTGTTCGCGGAGTCGGACATCACTCTTGCAGAGTTCACTTCCACGCTGGAGAATCCTAACGGTATCATTTCTTCCGACAAGGTGGGTCCTACCATCGCGAATGATATGAAGCGCGATGCCATCATCGCAGTGCTCATCGCCCTGTTCGTGATATTCGCGTATATCGCCGTCAGGTTCAAGGGCTGGACTTGGGGACTTGGTGGAGTCGTTTCACTTGCGCATACCGCAATCATCGTGATCGGATTCTTCTCGCTGTTCTCCGGAATCCTTCCGTTCAACCTTGATGTCGATCAGACTTTCATTGCGGCCATCCTGACCATCATCGGTTATGCGATCAACGACAACGTGGTGATCTTCGACCGAATCCGCGAGTTCAAGACTCTGCATCCTAAGATGGATTTCAGGGAGAATGCCAACCAGGCTATCAACAGCACCCTTACCAGAACCATCAATACTTCCGCTTCGACTCTCGTGACGATGCTCGCTATCGCGATCTTCGGAGGCGAGTCCATCCGCGGTCTGTCTGTTGCGCTGATTCTCGGTATCTGCTTCGGTACCTACGCTTCCATCTTCATCGGTACTCCGGTCATGTACGATGCATATGTCTGGAACGAGAAGAGGAAGGCTGCCAAGCTTCCTGCAAAGAAGTAGAAGATGTTGACATCCGCCTGCGTGCGGAAATAAAATAGTCCCGAGGGGGGAGTGGCTTAAAAGTCGAAAGACCTGTAGCCGCTCCCCTTTTTTGTGTCCGCCTGCCGGATTCTCCGGATTTGTCCGTCCGGGTAGGAGCCGTCAGTTTTCAGGGAAAAATATTTGGCGTTTAAGAAGATCTTGATATATTTGCACAAAAATAAGTTTGTTCATACATACTATACCGCAATATGGGGAGAAGCAATTATGACAAGTTTCCGTCGACAAAGATTGACGGCTTCATAAAAACAGGTTGGGATGAGATCAGAGCCACTCTTGGCGCATCGGGAAGCAGGATTGTGGCGATCGATATGTATGTTGGTACATATAGGGAAAAGATCATATCGGAGCTCTCCGGCGGGTATGGGCTTGTTGTCAACACCTGCGATCTGATGAAGCCGGAGGAGGAGATCAGGAAGATGACGGCTCCGTTCATGACGGATGACGTTCTGTTCGGATATCTTACAAGCCTCAGAATCATGGATTTCTTCGACGGGGCAAAGCTTGAGGCGGCAAGGGAGCGTGTCCTTGAATATGACGGGGCTGTGCTTGTGGCCGGCATCGGAGCGGCTCTTGTCGTACCGGACGAGGCGACGGTGGTATATGCGGATATGGCGCGCTGGGAGATACAGCAGCGGTTCCGCAGGCACGAGGTCTGCGGGCTCGGGGTCAACAACAGCGGGGATGCGGTATCCATTCAGTACAAGAGAGGGCTGTTCATAGACTGGAGGGTCTTGGACCTGTACAAGGACAAGATCATCTCCCGCGTGGACTACTGGCTGGACACCAATGACCGGGAGGTGCCCAAGCTGACGGACAGGGCTACATTTATGCGAGGTCTTGACAAAACGGCGGCGGGCCCGTTCAGAGTCGTCCCGTTCTTCGACCCTGCACCATGGGGAGGCCAGTGGATGAAGGAAGTGTGTGACCTTGACAGAGATACGGCGAATTACGGATGGTGTTTCGACTGTGTCCCCGAGGAGAACAGCCTTCTGCTTGAGATAGACGGAGTGAAGTTCGAGATACCGTCACAGGATCTGATACTTGCCAGGAGCCGTGAAGTGCTCGGAGAGGTCGTGGAGGCCAGATTCGGCAAGGATTTCCCGATAAGATTCGATTTCCTCGACACGATGGGCGGCGGCAACTTGAGCCTTCAGGTGCATCCGACGACCCAGTTTATACGGGAGAATATGGGGATGCCATATACTCAGGACGAAAGCTATTATCTGCTTGATGCGACCGATGAGGCCGTGGTGTATCTCGGGCTCAAGAAAGGTATCCGGCCGGAGGAGATGATAGAGGATCTGCGGGCGGCGCAGAGAGGAGAGATCGTTTTCGATGCGGAGAAATATGTAAACAAGATACCGGCCCGCAAGCACGACCACTATCTGATCCCCGGAGGGACCGTCCATTGTTCCGGAGCCGGGAGTATGGTGCTGGAAATCAGCGCAACACCCAACCTGTTTACATTCAAGCTTTGGGACTGGCAGCGCCTTGGACTGGACGGCAAGCCGAGGCCGATAAATGTTGAACGCGGCAGGCAGGTCATCGCCTGGGAAAGGGATACCGACTATGTGCACAGGCATCTTGCCAACAGGTTCGAGAAGACGGCGGAAGGCGACGGATGGAATGAGGTGCGGACAGGCCTTCATCCCAATGAATTCATCGAGACCCGGCGTACGGAGTTTTCCGTACCTGTCGAGTTCGTGACGGACGGGGGAGTACAGGTGCTCAATCTTGTGGACGGGCGGGAGGCTGTGGTCGAGAGCCCGGACGGAAGTTTCGAGCCGTTCACAGTCCATTATGCCGAGACATTCATCATACCGGGAAGCATAAGCCGATACACCATACGGCCTTGCGGCGAGTCGGAGGGGCGGAAGTGCATGGTGATCCGGGCTTATGTGAGAGTCAAATGACAGGCCGCATCGCGATGGCTCCAAGGCGAGTCTCTGCGGGCGAATCATGATAGCGAGAGAATATGTACGAGAAAGACCACAGAACAGTAATGACACTTGATGCCGGGGGCACCAATTTCGTGTTTTCCGCAATATGCGGATGCCGGCAAGTCGTAAGCCCGATACGGATGGATGCAGTCAGCGATGATATTGACCGCTGTCTGGACACATTGGTGCAAGGCTTCAGAAAAGTGGAGGAGCAGCTGCCGTGCAGGCCGGCGGCGATAAGTTTCGCCTTCCCCGGGCCGGCTGACTATGAGAGAGGCGTCATCGGGGATCTGCCCAATTTCCCGTGTTTCAGAGGAGGAGTCGCTATGGGTCCTTTTCTGGAGGATGTTTTCGGGATGCCGGTGTTCATAAACAATGACGGGAATCTTTTCGCCTACGGGGAGGCTCTCGCAGGCACTCTTCCGGAGATCAACAGAAGACTGGCCGAAGCCGGAAGTGCGATATCATACCGCAATCTCATAGGCTTGACATTCGGGACCGGTTTCGGTTGCGGAGTAGTGATCGACCGCAGGCTGCTGAGTGGCGACAACGGATGCGGGGGCGATATGTGGTGTATGCGCAACAGTCTCCATCCCGAGATGATAGCGGAAGAAAGCGTGAGCGCACGTGCCGTCAGACGGGTCTATCGGGAAGCTGCCGCAGATGATGCCAGGGACCTTTCCCCGAAAGACATATTTGACATCGCCGAAGGCCTTGCGGAAGGAGACAGGGAAGCGGCGCTCAGGTCGCTTGACGAGCTGGGGACTGCGGCTGCGGATTCTCTTGCGGCGGGGCTTGACATAGTGGACGGGATTGTCGTGCTTGGAGGCGGGCTCTCCGGAGCATACAAATACATAATCCCGGCGATGAAGCGGAGACTTGGCTCCAGGCTGAAGACTTTCGCAGGAGACGAATTCCCATACATACAGAGCGAGTTCCTGGATCTCACGGACGAAAGGGATATGGAGCTTTTCTTAAGAGATGACACGGAGGAAGTCAGGATACCGCAGTCGGACAAGACGGTAAGATACCGCAGCCGCAGGAAGACAGGCATAACTATCTCTACCATAGGCACAAGCGCAGCCGTTTCGCTGGGGGCATACACCATCGCACTTGCAAATCTTGACGCCTGACGGACGACGTAGAAAGGCGGGTCGATATACCCGCCTCAACATGAAAACACACAGAAACACTAAAATTCATATAGAGTATGATCACATTAAAAAACAATGAAGCGACACGCCTCAGAGGGATTCTCACCAGAGTGTTCCTCCTCATAGCTGTCATCTTCACCGGTGCGGGGACAGCCGAGACAGCTCTCGCACAGACCGGAGACATCAGAGTTGCGGGCAAGGTCTCCTGCAGCGGAGAAAGCGTCATCGGCGCATCCGTCGTGGTGAAAGGCTCCAGTACCGGGACTGTCACCGACATTGACGGAAATTACGAAATAAGGGTCAAGCCTGATGCCGTGCTCATCGTTTCGGCGATAGGCTATGCGACGGAAGAGGTCTCCGTAGGCGGCAGGACGACGGTCAATATCTCGCTCGCCGAGCAGGCTCTCAATCTTGAAGATGCAGTCGTGGTGGGCTATGGCGTACAGAAGAAAGTCAACCTCACCGGCGCCGTATCGAGCGTCTCCACCGAAGATCTCAAAGGCAAGCCGATAGCCAATGTGCTTGAGGGCCTTCAGGGTACGACCCCTGGTCTTGTGATCCAGCAGGGGTCATCGACTCCGGGCGGATCGCCTACGATCAATATCCGAGGATACAACACGATGAACAGCAATGATCCGCTTGTCCTCATCGACGGCATCGAGGGCTCTCTCGCAAACTTGAATCCGGCGGACATCGACCAGATTTCTGTCCTCAAGGATGCGTCATCCACAGCCATTTACGGTTCGAGAGCTTCCAACGGAGTCATTCTCGTCACCACCAAAAAAGGTAGCGAGGGCCTGTCGGAAGTCAGCTACAATATGACCTACGGCATCCAGCAGGCGACAAAGCTTCCTACTGTGGTGGATTCCTGGATATATGCCGAACTCTACAACGAGGCGGCCGTCAATTCCGGCAGGTCCGTGAAGTTCAGCGCCGACCAGATCGCCGCATATCGCAACGGAGGCACCAACTGCAAGTGGATAGAGGAGATATACAAGGATACTGCGCCGCAGCAGTCTCACAACGTGTCAGTTACGGGCGGCAGCGGCAAGCTCTCATATATGGCTTCCGTCGGATATCTGAATCAGAATTCCCTCTTCAAAGGTCCGAACTACGGATATGACCGCTACAATGCGAGACTGAACGTGAGCAACAAGGTCCTCGACAACCTGACCGTGAACATCACATCCCAGTTTACGCGCAACGAGATCAAGGACCACGCATATTGGACGGAGTGGATCATAGAGCAGTGCAACAGAATGCCGGCGATCTATGACATCAAGAATGAGGACGGGACTTACAATTATCCTTCAGGCTCCAACAGCAATGCGCTTGAGAGGCTTGAGACAGGCGGTTACCGCAAGAGCATCAACGATGATATGAGCGGGACTGTCACTGCGGACTGGGATATTATGAAAGGGCTCAGGCTTTCGCTTTCGGGAGGTGCCCGCTATCTTAACAACAACACTCACGAGAACCGTCAGGCATCCGACAACCCGTTGTCCGGAGACACCGAAAATCATATCAGCGAATCATTCAACCGCTATACGAAATACACCGCCACGGCGATTCTCTCGTACAACACGAAGATAGCGGAGAAACATTCTCTCGGCGCGCTTGTCGGCTACGGCTATGAAGGTGAGCATTCCAACTGGTTCGGCACGACACGTGTCACGGCAGATCACAACTTCGATGTGATGGTGGGCACGCTCAACGGCACCGACGCCCTTCCGATCTCGAATTACAGCGGAGCTTCGGACTGGTCGCTGTATTCGGGATTTGCCAGAGTGAACTACAATTATGACGAGCGTTATCTTCTGGAATTCAACATCAGGAACGACTATTCGTCTTATTTCGCCAAAGGAAACCGTTCCGGTCTGTTCCCGTCTCTCTCCGCAGGATGGCGCATATCTCAGGAGAGCTTCTGGGACAATATCCGTCCGTATGTAAACTCGATGAAACTGAGAGGTTCGTGGGGTCTTGTCGGCAACAACCGCATCAGCGCATATCAGTATCAGCAGAGCGTATCCGTGACCAACGGAATGGTGTTTGACAATGTCGCCGTGCCTTCGGCAAGTTTCGCGTCCGCCAATCCGGGCATCAAATGGGAGACGACGAGGATGACCGACATAGGTCTTGATCTCGGATTCCTGAAGGACAATCTCACGGTATCATTTGACTATTTCAGCAATTTCACGAAGGATATCCTTGTGAATCTGTCAGTTCCTGGCATTTTCGGCAACGGTTCACCTGTCTCCAATGCAGCGGAGGTCAGGACCCGGGGATGGGAGCTTGCGGCCGGCTACAGGTTCAGTACAGGCATCGTGAACCACGGCATATCCGGCAACATCTCCGACAGCTGGAATGAAGTGGTCAGCACCAACGGCAACGAGCTCCACTACGGTTCGGATGTCACGACCATCATAAAGGAAGGCTACCCGCTGTGGTCATACTATACGCTCCGGAGCAACGGACTTTTCCAGAGCGATGAGGAGGCTGCTTCAAGTCCGCATCTTGTGGGCGTCACTCCGAAGGCCGGCGACATCCGGTACATCGACAAGAACAAGGACGGCAAGATCGATGATGAAGACAGATTCGTAGTGGGGAATGACTTCCCGCGCTATACGTTCGGATTCAATTACAATCTCGAAGTGAAAGGGTTCTTCTTCTCCATGTTCCTTCAGGGTGTGGGCAAGAGAAGCCGCTGGATGAGAGGCGAATCCGTGGAGGCGTTCCACAACAACAACGAAGGTCCTGTCCTTGACTTCCACATTGACCGCTGGACTCCGGAGAACAGGGACGCTTCCTATCCGAGGCTCACGATGGGCACGGAATCCACCAACAATGCCACGAAATCCGATTTCTGGATTCAGAATGCCGCATATCTCAGGGTGAAGAACATACAGGTGGGATATACGTTCCCGAAAGAGATGCTGGAGAAAATCCGTTTCAAGGATCTCCAGGTGTACCTGTCAGGCGAGAATCCTTTCGTGTTCACGAAGATGAAAGGCGGCTGGGATCCGGAATACAATGCCGATGGCTCCGGCAGGGCATATCCTGTAGCCAGAGTATGGTCAGTCGGTCTTAATGTTAAATTTTAATTGAGGACGGGAAATGAAAAAGACATTATATAGGATAGCTCTTGTGGCCGGGATTCTGGCCGGTGCGTCTTCTTGCATCAGCCTCGACACCGAGCCGTACGACAGGGTCACTGACCTGACATATTGGAGCAAGGATCCGGGTGCTGCGGAAGCTGTGCTGAACAGCTGCTATGCATCGATGTACAGCGCATTTGAAATCATCGAATCCGAAGCTGCCACGGACAACGCCTATGACAAGGGGCTCACTGCCACCCAGCCTATAGGCAACGGTTCATACAGCACCGACAACGCATATGTGAAGAGCATCTGGGATCACTACTATTCCAGCATCAGGCTCTGCAACGAGCTTCTCGGCAATATCGACAAGGTCCCATCTCTGTCGGCCGAGCTGAAAGCAAGATATATCGCCGAATGCAAGACGCTCAAAGCGATATTCTATTATGAGCTTTACACCAGATTCGGAGATGTTCCGTACACTGACGCCGTCTTGACGGTGAGCGAGAGCGAATCCATCGGCAGGACTGAGCGCGAGACCGTGAAGACCCGCGTGATCGAAAATCTTGAGGCCGCCATCCCGGATCTCCCGGCATCATACGCGGCGGGAGACCGCGGGCGCATCACTTCCGGTGCGGCGAAGACCGTGCTTGCAAAGGTATATCTCTTCGACGGACAGTGGCAGAAAGTGGCCGATCTGACGCAGGAGATAATGGATGCCGGCACATATTCGCTGTATCCGAGCTATTCCGGCCTCTTCAAAGTGGACAATGAAAGCAACAGCGAGGTGATACTTGATGTGCAGTATTCTCCGGTGCTCCGCGAGTGGAGCATGAGAGATGCCGGGTTCCTCCCTCCGTCTCTCGGCGGCTATTGCAGCATCGCGCCGACACAGGAGCTTGTGGACAGCTACATAATGCTTGGCGGCAAGGGGATAAACGAAGCCGGCTCCGGCTATGACAGCTCCAATCCGTATGTCGGCCGCGACCCTCGTCTTGCCGCAACCATCATCTACACAGGCAACTCCTACACCCTCGCCGACGGCACTCAAAGCGTGATCGACTGCGAGAGCGGGAGGGACGCTTTCGGCACGACATCCGATGTCACGCCGACAGGATATTATCTGAAGAAATGGTGGGATCCCGCCTACAGGCTCACGCTTCTCTCAAGCCTCAACACCATCGTGCTCCGCTATGCTGATGTGCTGCTGATGAATGCGGAAGCGCACGTCGAGCTTGGAAACTTCACTGCGGAAGTCTGGAACAAGACGGTAAGGCCTGTCCGCGAGCGTGCCGGATTTACTGAGTCGGGGGCTCTTGACTTCAACTCCGGAGCCGACAACCGGGCGATCGTGCGCAACGAGCGCCGTTGCGAGCTGGCTTTCGAAGGCTCCCGCATGAAGGACATCATCAGATGGAAGATTGCCGAAACTGTTCTGAACGGCAACGTGCACGGTCTCTATACCGGGGCTGCTGTCGGGACGGACAAGGGCTGGTTCATCGTGGAGAAAAGGACATTTGATGCATCAAAGCATTATCTTTGGCCTATTCCTCAGAAAGACAGGGATCTGAACGAGAATCTCACCCAGAATCCTAATTGGTGACAACTAAGAAACAGCTTCTAAATGATATCGAATATGAAAAACGCAATATTGCTAACGGCGGCTGTATCACTCGCAGCGGTGACCGGTTGTCAGAAATATGAATTCGACACGGATTTCTCCGTGCCGACGGAGCTTGTGACCGCCCCGGCTGTGCAGCTCGACGTGACATCGTCCAAGACGGTGGTGCTCAGCTGGAACGGCGGCGGTGCGGCAGACGGAGGCATAGTCCTCTACAACGTCCTGTTCGACAAGAAGGGAGGCGACTTCTCCTCTCCTCTGGCGACGATGCCGAGCGATCTCGGAGCCGGGACGACGCTTACTCTCACCCATGCCCAGATCAATACTCTTGCCCGCGAATCCGGGATCAAGCCAAAGGAAACGGGCAGCTTCATCTGGACTGTGACCGCATCCAAAGGCGGTGTCGTCAAGAAGGTGGAGAGCTCCGCGGAGCTTAAGGTCACCCGGGGAGAGGGGATAGACAACATCCCTCAGACTCTGTTCATAAGCGGTTCCGCCGCATTGGAGTCCGGGCAGGAATTCCGCAAGGCGGAAAACGGGCTGTTCGTCATCTACACGGAGACCGGGGCCGGAGCTCTGAAGTTCACTTCGGAGAAAAGCGGCGGATTCACTTTCTATGCCGACGGGAACGGCAAGCTCAATGAAGGCGACGGGGAATATGCCATAACTGAAGCCCCGGCGACCGGCCTTGCCCGCATTACGGTGAATTTCAATACCCTGAGTTGTACCGTAGAGCCTGTAGGCAAGAGCGTGAGGGCGATCTGGGGAGCGACATTCGGCAACATATCCGTCCTCGAATATGCAGGTGAGGGCAACTTCAAGGGCGACGGAGAGATCGTGTTCCTCGGCCCGGGACGTGACGGCACGCCGAGCTGGTGCAGCTGGGTGGAGGAGCGCTATTATTTCATTGCCAATGTGAACGGCGGTGACGTATGCTGGGGCTCTTCTTATGGGACAGCCGCCACTCCGGACGGAACGGAGGGCTTCTTCGACATCTATGAATACACATGGAGCCAGTGGGATCATCTCTGGAAGATGGATCACGCGCTTGACCTGCAGAA
>CAVECU010000008.1:0-25644 GCA_963614015.1 uncultured Eubacteriales bacterium | reverse complement strand
CTTGAGAGCCGTGGGTTCGAGGGGCTTGTGGGCAAGAGAGTGGGTCTTGTGACCAATCCGAGCGGAGTGGACAGCCGTCTCCGCTCCACGATCGACATCCTCAATTCCGCAGAAGGCGTCCGTCTGGTGACGCTGTTCGGGCCGGAGCACGGTGTCCGCGGCGACGCCTATGCCGGGGAGCATGTGGCCGGCTCCACCGATGCGCTCACCGGACTCAAGGTCTATTCCATTTACGGCCAGTACAGGGAGCCTTCGCAGGAGATGCTTGACGGTCTGGACATCATCGTGTATGATATCCAGGACGTGGGGACGAGATCATACACATTCATCAGCACGCTTGGGCTCGTGATGCGGGCCTGTGCCAAGAAGGGTATCCCCGTGATGGTGCTTGACCGGCCCAATCCTCTTGGCGGCAACAAGATAGAAGGCTGCTGCGTGGAGAACGGCTTCCACTCTTTCGTGAGCGAATTCAAGATACCGTATATCTATGGCCTGACCGTGGGGGAGCTGGCGACGCTGATCAATGAAGAAGGGCTCAACAGAGGACAGAACGGCAGGGAGGCCCATCTGAAGTGCGCTCTCGAAGTCGTCCCTATGGAGGGCTGGAGCCGTGACATGCTCTATCAGGATACGGGCCTTCCGTGGGTGCCGCCGTCGCCGAACATACCTTATCCGCAGTCGGCGGTATGCTATCCGAGCGCGGGAATCGCCGGAGAGTTCAGCGGCTATCTCAATATCGGGATCGGCTACACCCTGCCTTTCGCGACATTCGCCGCCGAGTGGATCAATGCGGACGTCCTCAAGGCGGAGCTTGACGGCTACCGCCTGCCGGGAGTGGCGTTCAGGACGATTCACTACAAGCCCATAGCCGGCAGCAGCAAAGGCAAGCTCATACACGGGGTGCAGTTCCACTATACCGACTATGAGGCAGCGGAAATCACTCTGACCCAGTTCTATGTGATGCAGGCTGTCGGGAGGCTGTACAAGAAGAATCCGTTTGTCATCTCTCCGGGCCGCACGGAGATGTTCGACAAGGTGTGCGGTACGGATTATGTCAGGAAAACTTTCTCGGCGCGTCTGGAAGTGTCGGATATCGCCGGATATTGGCGCAAGGATGCGGACGGTTTCAGAGACCTCGCCCGGAGATATTATCTTTATTAGAAGCAGATGATCGGCGTTTTTGATTCGGGAGCGGGCGGACTGTCCGTGCTGAAGGAGCTGACGAGACTCCTTCCGGAGGAGAAATATCTGTATTATTCGGACAACGCTTTCTGCCCTTATGGTGACAAGCCGTTGACTTTCATACAGGAAAGGGCCGGACACATAACGCAGTATCTTCTCGGTGCCGGTGCGGACATCATAGTCGTGGCCTGCAATACAGCCACCGCCGCCGCAATACGTGAGCTGAGGGCCGGATATTCCGACAGGAATTCGCCCGGGACTGCGGCGCGGGTGTCGGAGCTTACCGGAGGCAGGCTGGATCATGTCAGATTCATAGGTATGGAACCGGCCCTGAAGCCGGCTGCGCTGGATACGAAGACCGGTGTCGTCGGGGTCCTGGCGACCGCGGGGACTCTCAGCGGATACAAATATGTTGCGGCCAAGGGCAATGTCGATGGGCGCGTCAGGGTCGTGGAGCGTGTCGGCCGCGGATTCGTGGAGCTGGTGGAGTCCGGGAAGCTGACCGGGCCGCAGGCCGAGGATACCGTGGCCGCGAGCCTGGAGCCTCTTCTGGAGGAAGGAGCCGATGTCATAGTGCTCGGATGTACGCATTATCCGTTTCTGGTCGGGACAATGGAGAAAATATCACGCGGCAGGGCCAGATTCATAGACCCGGCCCCGGCAGTTGCGAGACAGCTTGTCAATGTGATGATAGAAGAAGGGATGCTTCCGCAGGGGGCGTGGCGTGCGGCTTCCGGAGATGACATATTCACCGACACCCGGGCCGCCGGGCATCTGCCGAAGTCGCCGGACGTCACTCTCGTGTCATCCGGCGACTCCGCAACCTTGCACAGGCTGTATGAGACTGTCTATCCGCAGTAGAAATACAGATCCACAAGGGCTCTCACCTTGGTCCTGTCCTTTATGACGGCGGCGAGAAGCCCCTTGTCCCCGAACGACTTCAGAGATCTGATGATGCCGTCTATCATCCTTGCGGAGAATATTCCGTCGCGCTCGAAAATCTCCCTCGCCTTGTCAAGAGCGGCGGCGGAGGCTTCGCAGCAGTCCGGAAGCGCTTCATATTTGTCGATGTCGGCACCCGCGCCGTGGAGGTTGAGCCCGATATATTTGTCCCTCGCGATGGCGAGAGCATCGTCCCTGTCCATCTTCAGACCGTAGAGGCAAGCCGTGCAGAGCCCTGCCATCAGCTGATATATGTCGGCCGACCCGTCAGGCGAACGCATCTCGACAGTCTGTTTGCCGGTGGTGTCGCCCGCATGAGCCTTCTCCAGAGGATTCGCATCGGCGCACATATCCGTGCCGGAAGTCCATCCGAGCGGCACGCGTACGAGCGCCGAGCGGTTGAAGTCTCCCCAACAGATATTGGTGGGCGCCTCCTGGTGAGGCACGAGACGGAAATAGGAAGTCGGATTCTTGTTGCCGAATGCCGTGATGGCCGGAGCAAGGACCATCATCCCGGCTATCGCCCGCCGGGCGGTCTCCGACAGGCGGCCTCCGGAGAGCATGCAGTTCTGCCCGTCCTTGGTGAATTTCATATGGATATGCATCCCGGAGCCGGCTTCGCCGACGGTGATCTTGGGTGCGAATGACACGTCCACTCCATATTCGGCCCCGAGATTGCGGATCACCCATTTCGCGAGCAGGATCTGGTCCGCCGCCGTCTCGATAGGGCATGGAAGGAACTCTATCTCGTTCTGTTCGTAGGACTTGCCGTCCATCACGAAGTTGCCTACCTCGCTGTGTCCGTATTTGATGACGCCTCCGGTGCTGGAGATATAGTCCATGCATTCCGTGCGGAATGAATTCATCCTGGCGAACGGCTCTGATTCGTGGTAGCCCTTCTGCTCCGTCCCCCTGAATATCAGGCTCTCCTCGGAAATTACATAATATTCCAGCTCGCCCATTGCCTCGAACGTCATCCCGGTGGCTTCCCGGAATGCCTTGGCCGCCTTCAGCACGGTGAGATAAGGGTCGCATTCGAACGGCTTTCCGTCCTTGTCATAGAAGCTGCACAGCATCGACAGGGTCGGGATTTCGGCAAACGGATCACGGAACGCCGTCCTGAACCTCGGTACGACATAGAGGTCGCTGCTGCCCGCTTCCACGAATGACGGGAACAGGCTGGAGCCGTCAACCCTCTCGCCCTGACTGAGTATGGTCTCGAGATATTCCCGGCTGTGGATGATGAAATTCAGCGTTTTCACCCTCCCGTCCTCCGAAGGATACATGAAATTCACCATTCTGATGCCGCCGGCTTCGATGTAGTCGAGAATGTCGGCTTTTGTGAAGTCTTCCGGTCTTTTGTGCAGGTAGGCCGCAACTGCATTCGGACAGAATGAAAATTCCTTGTCAGTCATATCTGTGTCGTTTTAGCGTTTTGTGTGGTATGTCCGCGAAATATATGCAAATTTATCATCAATACCAATGCGGAGGGTTACGATTTCTCACGAATGGGGTGTATCTCATTACATTCTGTGAAAACCGATTCTATGAGGAAGAAAATTTCGCTATATTTGCACGTTTCGGAGATGAAGGAAGCAGGCGGGGAGGCGGACAGCCTTTCCGGCCGTCTTCAGCCGGGGCAGACAACAGAGAGGACAGATGATAACACAGGAACAGATCAGGGACTTGCATCAGCGCACTGAGACGCTGGGCAGATGCCTTGACATAGACGGCAAGCGCGCCAAGGTGGCTGAGCTTCAGAAGCGGACTGAGGAGCCCGACTTCTGGGGGGATCCCAAGGCAGCGGAGGCCTTCATGAAGGATATGAACAGTCTCAAGTCTTGGGTGACAGGCTATGACAGCGCCTTCTCGCAGGTGGAGGATCTGGATGTCCTGTATGAATTCGCCAAGGACACCGCGGACGCCGCTTCCTCTGAAGATGCGGTGGAGTCGGATGAGGCCCGTGAGCTCGGGACTGCATACGCCGCCGCCGTGAAAGCCGTGGAAGACCTGGAGCTGAAGAATATGCTCGGTGAGGAGGGGGACAGCCTCGGGGCGATACTCACCATCAACTCGGGGGCCGGCGGCACCGAGGCCAACGATTGGTCGTCGATGCTTATGCGCATGTATATGCGCTGGGCCGAGCGTAACGGATACAAGATGACCGTCACTGACCTGCTGGAAGGCGACGAGGCCGGCATCAAGTCGGCCACCATACAAGTGGAGGGGGACTATGCGTTCGGATATCTCAAAGCTGAGAACGGCGTGCACCGTCTCGTGCGGATCTCTCCGTTCAATGCGCAGGGCAAGCGCCAGACCACGTTCTCTTCCGTATTTGTCTATCCGCTTGTGGATGACACCATCAATATCGAGATAAACCCTTCGGACCTCGAGTGGGATACTTTCCGCTCGGGCGGACACGGCGGCCAGAATGTGAACAAGGTGGAGACCGGCGTGAGAGTCAGGCATCTGCCTACGGGGATAATGGTGGAGAACACCGAGACCCGCTCCCAGCAGGACAACAGGCAGAACGCCTTGAGGATATTGAAATCCCGTCTCTACGATATGGAGCTCAAGAAGCGTCAGGAGAAGCAGGCCGAGCTCGAAGGCAGCAAGAAACGCATAGAATGGGGCTCGCAGATACGTTCCTACGTGCTTCATCCGTACAAGATGGTGAAGGACTTGAGGACAGGCCTCTCTACGGCCGACACCCAGGGAGTTCTGGACGGGGATCTCGGAGAGTTCATGAAGGCCTATCTGATGCAGCAGGGCGGGGGAGCCAAGCCGCAGCAGGATATCGAGGACGCGGACTGATGACGGGCCGCGCAAATAAGTAGAAATCAATTCACAACAGCTTCTAATACACACAAACGCTATGACTGGATTCAAATATGCCCCTATGTTCCAACTGGGCGAGGATACCACTGAATATTACCGTCTTACGGACAAGTTTGTCTCCGTTGGCGACTTCGAGGGACACGAGATCCTGAAGGTGGAGCCCGAGGCTCTCGAGATGCTCTCCGGAGCGGCTTTCAGGGATGTGAACTTCCTTCTGCGTCCGGCACATAATGAGCAGGTCGCCAAGATTCTCGGCGATCCGGATGCGTCTTCCAACGACAAATATGTGGCGTTGAGGTTCCTCCGCAATGCCGAAGTGGCCGCCAAAGGCCGTCTGCCTTTCTGCCAGGACACCGGCACCGCCATCATACACGGCGAGAAGGGACAGCAGGTGTGGACAGGATTCGATGACGCCGAAGCTTTGTCCAGGGGCGTATTCAAGACCTATACCGAAGAAAATCTGCGCTACAGCCAGAATGCTCCTCTGACGATGTACAAGGAGGTGAACACCAAGTGCAACCTTCCCGCCCAGATAGACATCGAGGCTGAAGATGGCATGGAATACCGGTTCCTCTGCGTGGTCAAGGGCGGCGGCTCGGCCAACAAGACATATCTCTATCAGATGACCAAGGCCGTCCTCAATCCCGGGACACTCGTGCCTTTCCTTGTGGAGAAGATGAAGACTCTCGGCACGGCGGCCTGCCCTCCGTACCATATCGCATTCGTCATCGGCGGCACGTCGGCGGAGAAGAACCTGCTGACGGTGAAGCTCGCGTCCACGCACTATTATGACTCTCTCCCTACGACAGGAGATGAGACAGGACGTGCGTTCCGGGATGTCGAGCTGGAGAAGCAGGTGCTGGAAGAAGCCTGCAAGATAGGCCTGGGGGCGCAGTTCGGGGGCAAGTATTTCGCTCACGATGTCAGGATCATCCGTCTTCCGCGTCATGGGGCGAGCTGTCCTGTGGGCCTCGGGGTCAGCTGCTCGGCGGACCGCAACATCAAGGCGAAGATCAACAGGGACGGCGTCTGGATCGAGAAGCTCGATGACAATCCGGGCCGTCTCATCCCGCAGGAGCTCCGCGAAGCCGGTGAAGGCGATGCAGTGAGAATAGATCTGGACAAGCCTATGTCCGAAGTCCTCGGTGAACTCACCAAATATCCGGTGTCCACCAGGCTCAGCCTCAACGGTACGATCATCGTGGCCCGTGACATCGCTCACGCCCGTCTCAAGGAGCGTCTGGACAGCGGAGAGGAGCTTCCGCAGTATTTCAAGGATCACCCTGTATTCTACGCAGGCCCGGCCAAGACTCCGGAAGGACTTCCTTGCGGCTCGATGGGCCCTACGACGGCCAACCGTATGGACCCTTATGTGGATCTGTTCCAGTCTCACGGCGGTAGTATGGTGATGATTGCCAAAGGCAATCGTACCCAGCAAGTTACGGACGCATGCAAGAAGCACGGCGGATTCTATCTCGGCTCCATAGGCGGCCCTGCGGCAGTGCTTTCCTATGAGAGCATCAAGTCCATCGAGTGTGTGGAATATCCGGATCTCGGAATGGAAGCCATCTGGAAGATCCGCGTGGAGAATTTCCCTGCGTTCATTCTGGTGGATGACAAAGGCAACGATTTCTTCAAGCAGTACGGAATCTGACACTCTGCGGAGCGGAGTGTTTCCGCGCTCCGGAGGAATCTTTTCGCGAAGATGGATATGGACAGGATCAAGGCGGTGGTGTTCGATGCCGATGACACCTTGTGGAGCAACGAACCTTTCTTCCGGGGTGCGGAGAAGTCGTGCTATGACTGCCTTGCGGAGTATGCCGGGGCGGATCATATTGCAGAGGTGCTCTACCGGACCGAGATGGACAATCTGTCCGAGCTCGGATACGGGGCCAAGTCGTTCATACTGTCGATGATGGAGACTGCAATCGAAGTCAGCGGCGGGAGAGTCCGCCCGGAGCAGATACTTCAGATAGAGAAGGAAGGGCGCAAGATACTGCGCAATCCGGCTGTCCCTTATCCCGGAGTCGTCGAGACCCTTGACAGGCTCGTGCGTTCCGGGCGATACATCCTGGCGGTGCTGACGAAGGGCGAGCTTCTGGACCAGAACAACAAGATGGACCGCTCGGGGCTGAGACGGTTCTTCAGCAAGGTCGAGGTAGTCAACGACAAGACGGAGTCCGTGTACCGGGACCTCTGCCGCTCGCTGTCCGTCGGTGTGGATGAGATGGTGATGGTGGGCAATTCGTTCAAGTCGGACATCGACCCGGTGCTGAAAATCGGCGGCCGCGGCATATATATCCCGTCCGAGATGACATGGCAGCACGAGATTATCGCCGAATATGAGCATCCGCATCTTTGCAGGGTCTCGTGCTTTCCCGCCATTGCGGAACTGCTGCACGTCTGACCGTGGATCATTTCAAAACAGCTTCCTGACTCTGTATGTCCAAGTCCGCCAAGGAAAACAAGATGCTTCTCCGGGAGAAGGAGTTCAATGAATTCTATGGGAACTACCGCGGTATGTATGTCAATATCGCCAACTCGTACGTCCATCAGCTGTCTTCCGCCGAAGATATCGTGAACGAAAGCTTCCTTAAGCTCTGGGGCAAGCGTGCTGAAGTCGAGACTGGCAATTACGAGTCATATATGTTCAAGATAGTGACGAACCGCTGTCTGAACCATCTGAAAAGTCTGAAAGCCCGGGAACGCAATCTGGAGCAGATGCAGGATGACGGGATGGCGATGCTGGACTTCGAAATCGCTTCTCTGGAAAGTTGCGACCCTTCCGAGGTGTTCAGGGCCGAAGTGCTGGAGCTCATCCGCAAAAGTGTGGAGAGGATGCCCCGCCTGACCGGGAAAATATTCATGGCAAGCCGGTACGATGGCCTCACCTATGAGAAGATAGCCCTCAAGTACGGCGTATCCGTCCGCAAGGTGACGGCCGAGATCCAGTCCGCGCTGCGTTTTCTCCGGGACGACCTCCGGGACTATCTGCCTATGGCTCTGGTGACTCTTGCGCTGAAGATAGCTCTGGATGAGAGGCTCTGGCAATGAGTTCATCCGCCTTGGCATAGCCGTCCGCGGGGGCTTTCCACATCAGGGCGATGACGACAGCCCCGACAAGCCCGATAAGCACCGATACAAGGAATACGGAATTCCATCCGTAATGTTCTGAAAGATATCCGAATGTCACGCCGGAAATGGTCGTGCTCGCATATCCGAAAATGCCGAGTATGCCGTTGGCGGTGGCGCAGGCGTGCTTTGTGGCCTGTTGTGAAGCGGCGGCGCCGAGCAGAGCCTGCGGTCCGTAAACAAAAAAACTTGAGAGGCACAGGAAAGCGGCGGAAAGCCACGGCAGATTGTCCGGAGACTTCCAGAACAGGAAAAATGACAGCGTCGCCCCTACGGTGCAGAGAAAGCACGTCCTGTGCGCCTTGCTGTGCATGAACTTGTCCGTGAACCATCCGGCCAGAAGCATTCCGGCGATGCCGCCCACAAGCTCCGAGACGGCCACGACCGTGCTTGCAGTGCCGATATGCATCCCTTTGTATTGCGTGAGGAATGTGGTGCCCCAGTCCAGAATCGTGAACCGTACCACATAGATGCAGAAATTGGTCACTGCGAGAATCCATATCAGAGGATTGCCGAACACCATTCTGTTGACGAATTTCTTGAAAGCGGCGCCTTTGAGAGCCTCGGCTCCGGAGCCTTTCTCCAGGCCGCCGTCCGCATCTGCGGCATTGTCTTTCTCCATTTCCTCTATCTCCGGCAGACCTACGGAAGACGGAGTGTCTCTAAGCGTGAAGAACAGTGCGACTGCTCCGACGAGGGCGAAAGCCGCCGGCACGATGAAGCAGAGCTGCCACGCGCCGTAGCCGTAGTGCTTGAGGATCGCGCCGCAGATGACGACTATGATGCCGGCTCCGATGGAGTGGGACGCATTCCAGATGGACTGCTTGGTCGCAAGCTCCGACGGCTTGATCCAGTGGCTCATCAGGCTGAAGCAAGGCGGCACGCCCATTCCCTGGAAATAGCCGTTGAGCACCCACAGCGAGCCTATCAGATAGACCAGAGTCATCGTGGCTTTCCCTTCCGTGTCGAGCACGTTGATGAAGGAGTCCATAGCCGGGCTGAAGCAGATGACAAGGTTGGTGACGGCCGACAGCACCAGGCCGGCGGTCATCAGCAGGCGTCGGCTGAATCTGTCGGCGATAAGTCCGTTGACGAATCTCGAGACGCCGTAGATGATGCCGTTCAGTGTCAGGAAGAGACCCAGCTGGACTTTTGAAATTCCAAGCTCCGATTCCAAAGCCGGCATTACTACGCTGAAATGCTTCCTTACGAAATAATACAGGGCGTATCCCACCATCAACGTGATCAGTGTGCGCCACTGCCAATAATTGTACTTTTTCTCGATCTGTGTGTCCATCATGTGGTGTCTTGATAAATGCAGGCCGCATTCTGATGCTCTCCCCGGTCGTGGCCGGGCGGCTCTGACGTCCCGGGAATGCGGAAACTTGGCAAAGATACTATTTTATTGTTACCTTTACGCCGTTTTTGCGTCAAACGGCGGGGCTTGCGGGCATGACAGACGCATAACTACCAAGAAGAATGAAGATTACAGAAGATATAAAGGAGGCGCTCAGGCGGGCGAAGGATACGAAAGCGATAGAGGAGGGCCCCGGGGCGCTGAGCCGTGTGCCGGCGATGTTCAAGAGCCTTTTTCCCGGCAGGACGGCGATAGTCGTCACCGATGCCGTCACATTCGGGATAGCGGGCCGGGCCGTTCACCGGTATCTGCAGGAGGCCGGAGTGCCGGCGGCCGATCCTTTCATATTTACGGACAAGGGACTTTTTGCGGAATGGAAATATGTGGAGGAGCTTGAGGCGGGGCTTAAGGACAAGGACGTGATAGCCGTCGCTGTGGGGGCGGGAGTCATCAACGATCTCACGAAGATTGTCTCCCACCGTCTGGGCAGAAGATATATAACCGTATGCACGGCGGCCTCGATGGACGGATACATAGCCTTCGGAGCATCCATAACCTTCGAGGGTAACAAACAGACATTCGACTGCCGCGCACCGCTCGGCATCGTGCTGGATCCGGTGATAGCGGCCGGGGCGCCGAAATCGATGACGGCTTCCGGCTACGGCGACCTGATGGCCAAGATTCCGTCCGGAGCGGACTGGCTGGTGGCGGATGCCGTGGGCGCCGAGCCAATAGACCCGTTCGTATTCTCCCTCGTGCAGAAGAACTTGCGCAAGGCTCTCTCCGATCCCGAAGCCGTGGCGGCGGGAGACTTGGAGGCTGTCAGCAGACTGGCTGACGAGATGATAATGAGCGGATTTGCCATGCAGGCCATATCTTCCAGCCGTCCGGCTTCCGGAGCGGAACATCTGTTCGGCCATTTCTGGGATATGGAAGGCCTGAGTGTCGGCGGCAGGCACGTTTCTCACGGATTCATGGTGGCGGTAGGCGCCGTCGTCTCCACAGCCTGCTATGAGTTTCTGCTGAGCAGGGACCTCTCCGCACTGGACATCGATGCTGCGGCGTCCGTCTGGCCCGCCCGGGACGAGATGGAGCGGCATATCCGCGAGGTGTTTGACGGCAAGCCGGTGCATCTGCAGAGAGGACTTGCCGAGAGCCGGGAGAAATATACGGACCGGGACGGCATCCGTATGCAGCTCGGAAAAGTCCGTGACTGCTGGCCGGAGCTGAGCGGGAAGCTCCGCAGTCAGCTTATGCCGGTGGAGCGGATGCAGGATTATCTCAGGCGGGCGGGCGTCCCGTATGAGCCGGAGATGATAGGCGTATCACGTGAGAGGCTCCGCTCGACATTCAGGTGCATTCCTTTCATGAGGGACCGTTTCACCGGGATTGACCTGATTTTCAGGGCCGGACTGATGGACGAGGCCGAAGCCGCCCTGTTCGGTCCCGGCGCCAGATGGGAAATTTCTTGAAAAATTCGTGTAAGGTCGGAAGTTTGACTTGTCTATAGTATGTCGGGCCTCCTGCGGGGGACGCCGCAGCTCCCGGCAACGGACTATAGAAAGATGAACGACGAATTACTATACAGATATTTCAGAGGAGAAGCCTCGCCCGAAGAGATCGCGGAACTCCGTGAGCAGCTTGCCTCGGATCCCGCCGCAAGGAGGGAGTTCGACTCCGCCCATACGCTCTTTTCACTGACGGAAATCCGGAAAGCGCATATCGCCGTGCAAAGCCGTGCGGCAAAGGCCCGCATTTCGGCTGTGCTGCGCCGTGCGGCGGTGGCTGCCGTTTCCGCGGCGGCCGCAGTCCTTGTCGGCTTCATATCATTCCATATCGGCGGACAAGCTCAGAAAGACAAACTCGCATCCATATGCAATGTGCTTGAAGTGCCTAACGGCAGGGTGGTGGAATTCGCTCTCAGCGACGGCACTATGGTCACGCTAAACGGCGGATCCAGACTGGAATATCCGATAATTTTCGGTGACAGTCAGAGAAACGTCAGACTTTCCGGACAGGCCAAGTTCTCCGTCGCGCACGATGGCGAGTGCCCGTTCGTGGTGAACGCCGGCATGTGTGACGTCACCGTGCTCGGGACGACATTCGAGGTGATGTCCGATCCGGAGAGCGGCGAATTCTCCGCATCCCTCTTCGAGGGGTCGGTGAAGGTTACCGATCTCAGGGACAATTCCTGCCTCTTCTTGAAGCCGAACCAGATGGTCTATATGAAGGACAACCGCCTCCAGAGGACTTCCATCACCGATGACGCCGACTATCTGTGGACCAGAGGAATCATCAGCATAGCCAATGCGGATTTCGAGACCTTGATGGCAAGGTTCGAGAGGGCTTTCGGGGTGAAGATCGACATAAGATGCGGCAAGATGCCGGAGCTGAACTTCATCTCGGGCAAGATGTATGTGTGCGAGGGTATTGAGAATGCTCTCAAGACGTTGCAGAAGGGATGCTCCTTCAGATACGTATGGGATCAGGAGAAGAATCTGGTGGTGATAGAGTAGTCTTCGCCGCCGGGTGCTCCTGCAAGAATTAGATTGATCACCGTCCGGATCAGTGTCCGGGCGCATTAATGACACCTCCGCGGCAGCACGTCTGCCGTCGGAGACAAATAGTTAATAACTCTAAAAAATCGTTTATGGCAAACAAAATGAATCTGTCTCGCAGATTCGGCTTGTTCTTCGCCCTGACGGCTGTACTTGCGCTTGTCTCCGGTATGGGGAACGCGTATGGACAGTCTTCCGGGGTCACTTTGGATATGGAAAATGTGCCCATGTCGGAAGTGATGAAGGCAATCGAGTCGCAGACAACCTATTTGTTCATGAATCAGGATGTGGACGTGTCTGTCCGCGTGACTGTGAAAGGCGAGGGTATCAGCATCGGCAATGCGCTGGACCAGATGGTCCGCGGCACCGGCGTGAATTATTCCCTCACATCCGGAAGGAACATCATCCTGAGCAACAAAGTGCGCCGGACCGCTCCAAACACGCTGGCCGGCCTCGTCAAGGATCAGACCGGAGAGCCTGTGCCCGGGGCGTCAGTCCTGCTTAAGAACAGCAAAGTCGGAGCAAACGCCGATCTGGACGGAGCGTTCAGCATTGAACTTCCGAAAGGGTTCACATCCGATGTCATCGAGGTTTCTTTCCTCGGATACAAGACAGTGTCGGTGCCGGTGACGGACAAGCGGTATTTTGATTTCGTGCTTGTTGAAGACAGGGAGGTGCTCGAAGCCGGCGTGGTCACTGCACTCGGTATCAAGCGTTCCGAGAAGGCCCTGAACTACAACGTACAGCAGGTTTCAAGCGAGAAAATCACCGCCATCAAGGATGCGAACCTCGTCAATTCCCTCAGCGGCAAGGTGGCCGGAGTCAACATCAACGCGTCTTCTTCAGGAGTCGGCGGTGAGACCAAGGTCGTGATGCGCGGTACGAAAGGCATCAACTCCTCCTCCAACGCCCTCTATGTCATCGACGGCATTCCTATGTACACGATGGGTGACAACGGCGAGACATCCTATGGCTCAAGAGGCCGTTCCGAGGGCATCGCCGACATCAATGCCGAAGATATCGAATCCATATCCGTCCTGACAGGTGCCGCTGCGGCAGCACTTTACGGAAGCAACGCTTCCAACGGAGCTATTATCATCAACACCAAGAAAGGCCAGGAGGGCAAGCTCTCGCTCACTGTGACAAGCAATACCGAGATGCAGAACGCTCTCGTGCTCCCGCGCTTCCAGAACCGCTACGGCAATGTTGAGGGCGAGGCCATGAGCTGGGGCTCTCTTCTCAAGGACGGTGAGAAGATGAATTACAATCCGGGACAGGACTTCCTCCGCACGGGATTCGTAGGCACGGAGACGGTGTCATTCTCCACCGGCAACCAGAGAAACCAGGTATATGCCTCACTCGGCGCCGTGGACTCCAAGGGCATCATCCCAAACAACGGATATCACCGCTACAATGCGTCCATAAGGAGCACATCCTCTTTCCTTGAAGACAAGCTCCATCTCGATGTGAGCGCGCAGTATGTCAAGCAGAGAGACCTCAACATGGTCAACCAGGGTATCTACGGCAACCCTCTCGTCGCCGCATATCTCTATCCTCGCGGAGAGGACTGGGAGTGGGCCAAGATGTTCGAGCAGTATGACGACACCAGGAAGATCTATGTCCAGAACTGGGATCTGATGGGCAAGGGCGGTCTCGAGTGGGACAATCCTTACTGGACACAGTACAGGAGAATCCGCAAGAACAACAAGGACCGTTATATGATTTCGGGCGGACTTACCTGGGACATCCTCGACTGGATGAAGCTCTCGGGCCGCGTGAAGCTCGACAATACCGACAACACCTACACGGACAAGACCAACGCAAGTACCAACACCACCATCACCGAAGGCTCTTCCAACGGATATTATTTCGATGAGGAATCGGCTCAGCGTCAGATATATGCAGATGTACTGCTGAGCATCAACAAGTCGTGGGGGGGGGGTATGGTCTTTAGGAGCCAATCTCAGCGCCTCGGTTTCGGACATGAAATACAGGCTGCTGAAAGCCCGCGGCGGTATCCGCGAAGACGGCCTGCCTAATGTATTCTCCGTAAAACAGCTTGACAAGAGCACCTCCGAGATCGCCGATGACGGATGGCAGGAGCAGACGCAGTCTGTCCTCGGTTCCGCGGAGCTCGGCTACAAGGGCGCTTATTATCTCACGGTGACAGGCCGTAACGACTGGCCTTCACAGCTCGCCGGACCGCATTCGTCGAAGAAGAGCTTCTTCTATCCTTCTGTCGGCGGTTCCGTGGTCCTGTCGCAGATACTTCCTCTGCCAGAGAGCATCGATTTCCTCAAAGTGCGCGGCTCATGGGCCTCGGTAGGTCTTCCGTTCTCAAGATTCATCGCGAATCCGACATATTCCTGGAACAGCAGGACAGGTGCCTGGGAGACATCCAAGAGCTACCCTATGTACGACCTCAAGCCGGAGCGTACCGACTCGTGGGAAGTGGGTGTCACTCTCAAGGCGTTCAAAGGATTCAGCTTTGACCTCAGCTGGTATGACACCAGGACCTACAACCAGACATTCGACTCCCAGCTTTCCGTATCTTCCGGATACACCAAGCTCTATGTCCAGACCGGAAGCGTGAGCAACCGCGGTATAGAGCTGTCCACAAGCTATGACCATCAGTGGGGCGACTTCGGATGGAACTCCACTTATACTCTCAGCGTCAACAAGAACAAAGTGGACAAGCTGATGGAGAACTACACCCATCCGGAGACGGGCCAGGTCATCACTCTCGACCGGCTCAAGGTCGGCGGCCTCGGCAATGCGGCTTTCGTCCTAACTCCTGGCGGCACGCTCGGCGACCTGTACTCGACCATCGATCTCAACCGTGACAGCAACGGCAACATCTACATCGACGAGAACGGCAAGATCAGCAGCAGTACGACCGACTACAAGAAGCTCGGTTCCGTATTCCCTAAAGCCAATATGTCATGGAGCAATGACTTCTCCTTCAAGGACTTCAGCGCAGGCTTCATGCTCTCCGCCCGTATCGGCGGCATCGTCTATTCCGCCACTCAGGCAAGGCTCGACAACTTCGGAGTGTCCAAGGTGACGGCCGACGCCCGTGACGCAGGCGGGGTCAATGTGGACGGCTGCACCGTGGATCCGTATCTGTGGTATTCCGTTGTGGCCGCTGACGGCGGTATCCCTCAATACTATACCTACAGCGCCACCAACGTGAGGCTTCAGGAAGCCCACATCGGATACAATATCCCGAGAAAGGCGCTCGGCAATCTTTTTGACCTCAATGTCTCGCTCGTGGGCAGGAATCTCTGGATGATCTATTGCAAAGCTCCGTTCGATCCCGAGTCCATAGCAAGCGCAGGCAACTACTATCAGGGAATCGACAGCTTCATGATGCCTTCGACACGCTCGATAGCGTTGAGCCTCCGCTTCAAATTCTAAATTGAACCGATATGAATAAAATATACAATATCATAGGTGCGGCTCTGTCTTGCGCGGCGTTGGTTTCCTGTACGGAGAACTATCTGAAGATCAATACCAATCCGTACGAGGCCACCGAAGATCAGATCTCCGCTGACGACTATGTCATCCAGGGCGCGCTCAAGAATATGCTGGGCTATGTCGTTCCCGTGGAGGAGCATCAGTTCCAGTTTATGAACATCCTGTGCGGAAGCACGCTCGGAGGCTATCTCGCAGAGCAGAAGGGATGGGATCTCAAGATTTCCACCTACAATCCGATAGATGAGTGGTGCGCCTATCCGTTTGAAAACGTGATCCCCGGATTTTACGGCGCATATATCCAGCTTACCACATCCACGTCCGATGAGGTGGCTCTGGCAGTGGCGGAAATCGCCAATGTCTCCGTATTTTCGCAGCTCACCGACATGTACGGTCCGATACCATTTTCCAAGATCGGTATCGATGGTTCGCTGGTGGCTCCGTATGACTCGCAGGAAGACATCTACACCGCAGGTTTTCAAAAGCTTACGGATGCGGTGAACGTCCTCTCCGAGAAAAGCACCGAGAAACTCAACGCCAATGCCGACATCGTGTTCCACGGTGATATCCGGAAATGGATCAAGTATGCCAACACGCTCAAGCTCCGCATGGCGATGAGGATCGTCTATGCTGACCCCGCAACCGCGCAGAAGATGGCGGAAGAGGCTGCCAACCAGACGTTCGGGACAATGGAGACGAACTCCGACAATGCGAAGTTCACCCATGCCACAAACAACCTCTACTATCTTACATGCCGCCAGTGGGGCGACTACAGGGCGGCTGCCGACATCGTATGCTATATGAACGGCTACGGTGATCCGCGCCGTGCCGCATATTTCACGAGCTCCGATGAAAAAACGCCTGTCTATACCGGATGGCGCAGAGGAACGAGAATGGCGGACTCCAACGGAGGCAACACCTGCTCCAATGTCAAGGTGTCCGTAACTGACGAGATGTATTGGATGTATGCGGCCGAGGCGATGTTCCTCAAAGCGGAGGGAGCTCTCCGGGGATGGAATATGGGCGGCGGTACCGCGAAATCCTATTACGAAGAGGGTGTCCGCCTGTCATTCTCGCAGTGGAATGCGGATGGCGTGGAAGACTACCTGGCCGATGCGGTGTCGCTGCCTGACAACTATACCGATCTCTCCGGCAAAGGCTATGACGCCACTCTTTCCGGAGCGGTATCAGTCGCGTGGGATGAGAGCGCCGATTTCGAAACGAATCTCGAGAGAATCATCACCCAGAAGTGGATCGCCAACTGGCGTGCAACCGGGGTCGAGGCCTGGGCTGAATTCCGCCGCACGGGTTATCCTCGTCTTTTCACTGCCGGAGTGAATCTCAGCGGCGGCGTGATTGCGGAGAACGGCTATGCCCGCAGGCTCAAATATCCTGTAAATGAGCTTACCAACAACAAAAACAACTACAAGGACGCCGTGTCGTCTCTTCTCAAAGGCTCGGACAACATGGCCACGCGCGTATGGTGGGACTGCAATCCGAGAACCAAATAACAATGGAGGTAAGAATGAAAAACAGAACAATCATAATGATGGCTATGTCCGCTGCGGCTCTTGTCTCCTGCAGCGACTGGACGAAGCCGGAGTCTGTCGAGATAAAGGTCGCGTCCCTGGAAAAGGATGCGCCCGAGGTGTATGCCGCATATTGTCAGGCTCTGAGGGACTACAAGGCCTCGGACCACAAGATAACCTACGTGGTTTTCGATAATCAGCCGAAGACGGCCGACCAGTCGTACAACCTCGCTTCGCTGCCTGACAGCGTGGACGTGGTGGAGCTCTCCAATCCGGAGGACATCGACGGGACGCTTGTGGGGCAGATGACCAAGCTCCGCAGCGAGAAGGCTTTCAAGTTTGCGGTGGAATTCTCCTATGACGACGTCAAGACGGAATATGATGACTCCGTGCTTGCTCTGCGTACTGCCTATCAGGCTGAGCGTGACACCGTCGCGGCTCACGGCGGAGACCCCGACACCGTGGCGGAGCCTGAATATCCGGTGTTCGCGGATATGCTCAAGGCCGGACTTGACGGGACGTTCGCTTATGTGGATGCCTACGGGCTCGAAGTCGTGCGCGTCAAGTACTCCAACCTCAAGAGCAGAGTCCATCTCACCGAGGAGGAGGACTCGGCCTATGTCGCCGAACAGACTGCGGATTTCGAGGCCATCCTGAAAGAGTTCACCGCCCGTGAAGGCGTCGGGATGTGGCTCGACTCCAGAGCGGAGTTCATAGTCGCTGAAGGCGTGGTGGATGCCGCGGAATATGTGATCCTCCCTACGCAGAGCCTGTTCGGTACGGTGGATATGGCCCAGATGGCCGTCGGGACCGCCCGCGAATATCCGGAGGCGAAGCTTCTCTATTCCATATCAAGCGCCCTCAGTGACTTCAGCGCCGGATGGTTCAACAACAAGACCCGCGAGCAGATCCCTACGGCGGCGCGCTGGATAGGCGAATCCGAGGACTTCGACAAGTCCGGCCTTGTGATACACAACGCGAGACGCACATTCTATGACACCAACCGCAATGTTTACAGCAAGCTGCGCAATGCGATCAAGGTCATGAACCCTAATTCTTAAAAACACAGGAATATGAATATGAAATTTGTGAAATATGCGGTTCTCTCTCTTGCGGCGGTGACAGCTATGTCATCCTGCGAGCGGAGCGCATCGGACATATATGACAACAAGGCTTTCATCAGTGATTATTCAAGCAGCAAACTTCTGTATGTCTCCATAGAAGACTCATATCAGGAAAGTCTCGTTGCTGTCCTCCCGAAGCCTGCCGAGTCGCAGGTGAAGGTGAAATATGTCGTGGACAAAGACCTTGTAGCCGAATACAACCGCAGGAACGGCACGGATGCAGTGCTGCTCCCGTCGGACATATATGAATTCTCGGCAAATGAATTCACCATCAACGAGGGCGCTGTCCGTACAGGCGAATGCGTCATAGATTTCAAGAATGTCCTCACTCTGGACAAGGATACGCTCTATGTGCTGCCGGTAAGGCTCACATCGGATGATATGGACGTGCTTTCGTCCCGCAGCATCAAATACTATGTGTTCGAAGGTGCGAACCTTGTCAATGATGTGGCATATATGTATGAGAACTGGTGCACCATCAACTGGAAGAACAAGGATGCGCTCAGCAATATGAAGCAGCTCACCATAGAGATGCTTCTCAACGCCGACTGGGACAAGAAGAAGACGGAGCATAGCAACAACGAGAACAGCAGTATCTTCGGAATCGAGGGCTATTTCCTCATCCGCTCCGGAGACCTCCAATATCCGAACAACCGCATTCAAGTCTGCACGAACGCAGGTGAACCGGTTGTGGAAGGCGTTGATATGCCGTATAATAAGTGGTTCAACCTCATTATTACTTACGATGTTGACACCAAAGCGCTCAAATTCTATATCGACGGCAAGAAAGTGGCGGAGACGACTGCCGGAGACTATGCGTCCGAGGGAGGAGTGACTTTGGCGGCGACCAACTTCAAGATCAACAACTCCTACAACAATGTCCGTTATGCCAGCATAAATTTCTCTGAAGTCAGGGTCTGGAACAAGATTCTCGATGAAGAGACGATTGCCGACACGGAGGTCCATCCGTACTATGTGGATCCGATGTCCAACGGTCTTGTTGCCTATTGGAAATTCAATGAGGGCTCCGGAACTGTCATTTCGGACCGCACCGGCAACGGCAACGATGCCATTGCGGCTTACCCTGTCCAGTGGGTCAGTGTAGCGCTTCCGGAGAAGTAAGCCGCCCGGAATATCTGAAAAATGTTAGACAAAATTAATATGAAAACATACAAATCATTATTGCTGACCGCTTCCGCACTCTGTGCCCTGGCATCCTGCCAGACGGATGAGTTCGAGGTGGGGGATATCACCGGCAAAGTCAATGATGTGGTGATGGTCAAGGCGAATCTGCGCAGCGGCGACGGGTCGGCCTATTTCACCACGGTGGAGACCTTTACGGCAGACACGACTGTGGGCCTGCATCTTGAGCTCTCCAGAGCGCTGAAAAGCAACATTTCCGGCACGATCTCATACGGCGATGCTTCCGCCGTGGAAGAGTATAATGCGACTTACGGGACTGCTTATGAAGTGTTTCCGGAGAGTCTCGTGACATTCGGAGACCCTGCGGTGGTCATCGCAGGCAAGACCAAATCGACCGATGCCGTTCTCGACATATCCGTGGATGACACCATAGAGCCGGATGTCACCTATGCCATCCCGGTGACGCTGACTACGGATGACAGCCGGGTGACGCTGGCGGGCGAGAATCATCTGGTTTTCGTGAAAAACAGAAAAGGTGTCCGGCAGTGTTATGAAAAGCCGGGCGGGTACAAAATCTTCAGTTGTATGGAGGTAGGTACCGCCAATCCTCTGTTCCACCTCTCGTTTGAGCTGGAAAGCTCGGGGGCGCCTCTCTTCGACTATGTGATCGTGTTCTCGTCCAAGATAAAATGGGATCCGGAGGCTAAGGAGATCATAATCCAGCCTTGCGGCTGTCAGGAGGCGATATCAGCCAATTACGAGAAACTTGTGAAGCCGCTCCACGACAGAGGCATCAAGGTCATCCTGTCCATTCTCTCCACGGGTGAGAAGGATACCGGAATATGTTTTTCCTGCATTGAGGCGAGCCGAAGCAAGGATGTCGCGAGGATGATCGCGGACTATTGCTACACCCATCACCTTGACGGTGTGTTCTTCGATGAGGAATACGGAGTGAACAGAAGTGACATCCCGGGTGTTTCGTATTATCCTTCAGTCGCGCAGACCTCACGTCTTATGTATGAGACCAAGATGGCGATGCCGGACAAGGAAATCGTGGCGTACAACTACTCATATACTTCGCGTCTGACGGCTGTGGACGGAGTGTATCCGAAAGACTACGTTGACTGGGTGGTCAACGATTACCAGTCCTGGTCCACGGGATCTTATGAAGGCGGAATGCCTCTTTCCAAGATGACGCCTTGCAGCATGAATTGCGCGAATTCAGCCTGGGCCAGATGGACGGCGACCGAAAGTAATCTCAACAGAGTCAGGAGCGAAGGCTGGGGCGGATTCATGATCTACTGCTTCGACTATGCCATTCCGACTTGGGAAAAGCAGTGGAGCTATACGCAGAATGTGGCCACTTATCTCTTCGATGATACTCTTGTGGATACGGGATATCGTCCTGTGGCGGAGTGGTAGTGCTTACAATTAAAACAAGATCAGATGAAAAGAACATTATACATAATATCCGTATTCTCGGCTCTGATATTCGGCGGATGCCAGAAGGAAGACGACGGGGAGGGCTCTGTACAGCTGACGCCCGAGACCGTCAAGTCGGAGTTCGAGCAGGGGTCCGCGCAGACAGTCGTGGTATCTTCCGGCAGCTGGACGATGGAAGGGAACTACACCTGGTGTACTCCTTCCGCAAGAGCCGGAAAGTCCGGTGACAAGGTGACTTTCACATATTCCGAGAACACGTTCGGAAGAGATCGCGCCGCCATGTTCAAGATCCGTTGCGGCTCGTCGTATTGCAATTTCGCGCTTCTCCAGGATTCCGGAATCCTGGAGATGAACGCAAGTCTCGCGCTTGTGTCTGCGGCTGACGGAAAGGCCGTGTTCAACATGAACGTGGTGTCGCCGGACGATATCGGCAAATTCGTGAAGTGGGGTCTCCGGTACTCCAAGGATGAGAATGCTCTCATCGAAAGCGGTACTGACGTGGCCATAGCCGGCACGCCTGCCGAGGGCGATGTCGAAGTGACTGTGGACGGACTCGACAACGATGTCACATACTGGTTCACAGGCTGGCTTGAGCTTGCCGACGGGACCCGCATGTATGCGGAGAAGATGCTGGACATCTTCATCGCGACGCCGTTCGAGTCGGCAGTGGATGTCACCGGCGTCAAAGCCCATCAGGCGACGTTCACCTATGACGTGAAGATTCCGGGCGTCGTGCTTACCGGCGTATATCTTGACACCAAGGGCGACCCTGCCAAGTACGGCATCAACATAAACATGGAGGACGGCACGGTGATCAGCGAACATCCGTCATTTGAGTTCCAGACCTACAAGTGCGGGAAGATTCTCTCTGCAAAGACTACATATTACGTATGTGCGTTCGTCAAGAGAATCAACGGCGACGTTTCCTACGGCCCTGTCAGCACGTTCACCACTATGGCGGATCCGTTCGACGGCTGGATCTCGGACAACAGCTATGCGTCCGACTACTCGCATTTCCAGTCGCTCAGCGAGTATGGCCCTGTGAACAATGCGGTTGCAGGCTCATCGGCCTATATCACGGAGTCCGCTTCCGACACGCAGACCGCCTTCCGCAAAGCGTGGAACACGGCGCTCACTTCCTACAGTAGTGACGACAAATATGCCGCTCTCTTCAGCGAGCTCGTATTCCTCAGGTCCGAAGACGGCAAGAATGTCATGCAGAATATCGTATGGCGTGAAGGCTCCGTGGGTGAGAATATTCCTGCGAAGGCCAACCCTGTCGGCGGATTTGCATATACATGGGAGCGCGATGCGAACGGGCTGTTCACATTCGATTACAACTATTATGCTCCGGCGGCTTTCGTTCCTGAAGGGAATGCGGCCGTGAAGAATCAGGGTATGGCGACGGATGAGTTCGCCGATGTATATTCCGGCGCGTCCAACAAGGGCGATCTCGACGAGATCAAGTCCTATTGGTACGATCACAAGTTCTTCATGGACTGGGGCGAGACCAGGACGTTTGACGGACAGGAATACACGGAGATCCTCTTCTGTGCAGAGGACGATCCTTCGGAGGTGTTCCGCTTCAATGCCGCCTGCTTCGGCACCGGTCAGTATGATCCGGCAGCCTATGGCCTGTCCTGGTTCCTGTATATCGGCGAGGGCGACGATGTGTCCTCCTATTCGATGTCGGAAATATCCGAAGGTGGCTACTATCGTCTGAACTCGTGGTCTCTTGCCGGAGAAAAGGTGAGGGTGTCACGAAACGGTGATACCGGATATCCGGCATATACTCCGACAGAAGACGGCAAGGCGAAGCTTGTCAACAGCGATGCGGAGCTGTACACCGTTCCTGCGGCCAGCGAGTGGGCCAACCGGTGTGTCATCTCGTTCAGCAAGGCTGACAATGTATGCGTCGCCAAGGATATATTCCTGAGGTCAACGTATTCGGTTGTCATCTTCCCTTGCGGCGACCAGATAGATCTCACGGGGACGTCCATCACGAGCGACTGGAACGCAAGCGGATCATATCAGTATTACCGCTATCACGGTGGATTCGCCGCGCCTACAGACAGGCTCCGGGAGCCTCATATCTACAGGTTCAACACCACGTTCAAGGAAAATCCTGACGGCGAGGGCTTCAAGATCTGTCTTGGCAACAACTTCAGGTATTGTATCGTATCGACTGTCAAAGGGGCAAATCCAATCAATACATGGTGCGATGCCGCATATATCACTTCCGACACGGGTGACAATGACCTGAAGTGGAAGCCTGACACGAACGGCAAATACACCATCGAGCTGGATCTCAGCGCGATGAAACTCCGCGCCGTACCTCGGCAGTAATAACTGTTCTTAATCGGACGGGGGATGATGAAAAAACTTTTGACGGCATCATTCCCCGTTCTTTTTGTTTCTGTAAATTTATTCATATGAATTTGAGAATTTTAAAAATATCGTTCGCCGCCGCGGCGGCGGTCTTCGGTTTCTCCTTTCCGGCGGATGCCGGCTCCCCCGCTCCGGACGGACAGGGCGGACAGAAAGCACTCAGGCCTGCAGTGATGAGGCCGGAGGCCTATGTCCCGTTTGATCTTGGCGAGCTTAAGCCTGAAGGTTGGCTCAAGGACTGGGCGCAGCTGGCGGCAGGGGGCATGACCCGGACCATCGGCGAGGAATACACGGAGTTCGTAAAGGGCTGGGCCTCGGCTGATGAGCCGGGCTGGTGGCACTATGAGCAGACGGCATACTACACCGACGGATTTGTCCGTCTGGGCTTCCTTCTTGACGATTCGTTGCTTGTGGAGCGCAGCCGCAAGGTTATGGAAGCCGTGGTGGCGCGACAGAAGCCTGACGGCTATATCCACTCCAACACTGCGGAATATGTGGAGAAATGGGGGACACAGGAAGCTGACGGAGGACTTTATTGGAGCGAAGCCGTGTTCTGCAGGGGAGCGCTGGCCTATTACAGCGCTACGGGGGATGAAAAGGTCCTCGATATGGTGAAGCGGGTCTATGAGAAATACCCGGTTTTCACCTATGACAGCAAGGGATATCCGTTCAACGGCGGAGACCTCGACAGGTTCCGTTTCCTCTGCGGCCTGGAGAATCTTTTCGAGCTGTCCCGCATCACCGGAGATATGAGCTTTGCCGACAAGGCTCTGGCCGTCCTGGACAATTTCGACCAGGCGTTCATCGAGTCCTGGGCCCGCAAGAAGGAGTTCCTCCGCACGGCCATTAGTCACGGCGTGAGTTTCAACGAGGCTGCCAAGCTGCCGGCCATAGGCTATATCTTCAATTCCGACCCGGAATATCTCGCGGCATCGGTAAACAATTATGAGTTCCTGCAGGAGAATTCGATGCTTCCTTCCGGAGTCAACTCTTCCAACGAGCATCTCCACGGCATAGGGGCGTTCGAGGCCGCCGAGAGCTGTGACATATCCGACTTCATGTGGTCAAACATCTGGCTTGCCAGGGCAAGCGGCGACGCCCGCTACGGCGACAGAATCGAGCAGGACGCATTCAACGCTCTCCCGGGGGCGCTGAACTACACATTCACGCAGTGCGTCTATACCCAGGCTCCGAACCGCATCCCGGGATTCCATCTGCGCATACGCGATGACGGCTCCTACTTCAAGCCGATGCACTGGCCCACCTGCTGCCCTTCCAATATCAACCGTGCGCTGCCGAACTATATAATGAATATGGCGATGCTCAGCGGCACCGGTGAGCTGATGTGGCTCACCTACGGCCCGGCGCATCTGAAGACCGTGGACGGCCGCTTTGATATCCTCTGTGAGACGGAGTATCCGTTCCGTGAGAGCCTTACGTTCACCCTCAATGCCATTCCACGCGACCAGAAGCTGCGGATGCGCATTCCGCAGTGGTGTTCTGAGCCGTCAATTTCCGTCAACGGCAAAGAACTGAAGCTCAAGGTTGAGGACGGATTCGTGACCCTCTGCGGCTGCTGGAGGAGCGGAGACAAGATCCGGATGACATTCCCGATGCATCCGGTGCTTGTGACTGGCAGAGAGAAATTCCCTTACTTCAACGGGAAGAAGGCTCCGTCCTGGGGTGTTATGGTGGATTACAACGGAAGTATGAAGCTGGACGGGTTCATCGAGCAGGGACGCTGCGCCTGGGTCACTTACGGGCCTCTTCTCTTCGCTATGTCGATGCAGCAGGCCAACCGCGAGAGCTACGACATCAACGAGGAGCACTGGACGGAGTACCGGTATGCGCTCACGCCGGAGAGCCTCGACGGGGTGTCGGTGGAGAGCCTTCAGATGCATAGTCCGTTTGACTGGAGATGGACCAATGCTCCGCTCGTGATGAACGCCAAGGCTGACCTCGTGGACTGGAATCCTGACAAAGGCGATCCCGTGATGCCTCTTGAGGCTCCCGAAGTCCTCCGGAAGGATATCGATGTCAAGCTGTATCCGTACGGATTCCTCGCCTATCGTCTGACGATGTTCCCGCTGGTGGGCGAATAGTGTCTGGAATATAAGAAAAAAGGCTGGAGAGAATGAGTTCCCTCCAGCCTTTTCAGATAATTATCAATTATTTGCTCTGCTCTATGGCAGCCTGCGCTGCGGCCAGACGTGCGATAGGCACGCGGAACGGCGAGCAGGAAACATAGTCGATGCCGATTCTGTTGAAGAACCTGATGGAATCAGGATCTCCGCCGTGCTCTCCGCACACTCCGCACTTGAGCTCCGGTCTCTTGGACCTTCCGGCCTGGATGCCGTATTCCACAAGCTTGCCCACACCCTTGGTGTCGATGGTCTTGAACGGATCGGCGTCAAGAATCTTGTTGCCGAGATATTCGCCCATGAATGTGCCCACGTCATCGCGGGAGAAACCGAATGTCATCTGTGTGAGGTCGTTGGTACCGAACGAGAAGAACTCTGCGGTACGGGCCATCC
>CAVECU010000007.1:16601-25835 GCA_963614015.1 uncultured Eubacteriales bacterium | reverse complement strand
GCTCGGGACCTACCTACAAGGAGATGAAGATCAACGGGAATGAAGTCACGGTATATTTCGACAATGTATCCGGCGGCCTCAGCCCGTGGCACAATCTCGAAGGTTTCGAACTTGCCGGCGAAGACAAGGTCTTCCATCCGGCCGAGGCTGAAAGGAAAGATGACAACAGCGTCATCCTGAAATGCGGCGAGGTATCCGCTCCGGTGGCCGTGCGCTACTGCTTCCGCAATTTCCAGATCGGAAATCTCACAGGCGAACTCGGTCTCCCTGCAGTACCGTTCCGCACCGACAGCTGGTGATGTCAGCGGACCACTTTCACGACATTCTTCAGGAGCTTGATCTGTGAAATCACCTTGTCAAGCTCCATATTGGAAGACACTGACAGCTTCATATTTATGTCATAAGTCCCATTGCGCCGGTTCTCATTCACGTTGAACTGGCGCAATGATGCTTTGTACGTGTTGACCACATCCATTATCTGGTTGATGATGAACGGCTCGATGGCTGTGATCACCCGCAGCGTGCAGATGAATGTGCCGCTGGACGGAGTGTCGGCCCATCTCACCTTCTGGATGCGGTACGGATACATCTCCAGCAGACGGGCGGCATTGGGACAGGACATCCTGTGGATCTTGATCCCGTCAGTCCTGGTGACGAATCCGAAGACGTCATCTCCGAACACCGGATTGCAGCACTTGGACATCTTGTAGTCCAAGCCTTTGAGGTCCTTGGCATTGATCACCAGTATATCATCCGTATCCGCCGTCCTCCCGGTCCATGCCGACCTCGACGCCTCGGCCGCCGCAATGTCCGCGGCCCGGGCCGCTTCGACGGCTCTCGCCTGCATGGCATCGTGCTCCAGGATGTAGGTCTTGATCAGGTCAATGTCCAGAGTCCCGTCTCCTATCGCGGCGAAGAAAGCATTGACGGTCGGATATTTCTGCTTCTTCATGAACTCGGCCATCTGGTCGGCCGGGAACTCCAGCTTCCAATTCTTGAGGCGGCGGAACAGAAGCTCCTTCCCTTCCGCCGCTTTCTCGTACTCCGCCTCGCTCAACGTCTGACGGATCTTGTTTCTGGCCTTGGCGGAGACGACGAAGCCAAGCCAGTCGGCGGACGGCTTCTGATTCTTTCCGCTCATTATCTCCACCACATCGCCGGTCTTGAGCTTCTCCTTGATGGACACCGCCTTGCCGTTGATCCTGGCACCCGTGCACCGCACACCCAAATTGGAATGTATGTTGAACGCGAAATCCAGGACCGAAGCCTCCGCAGGAAGTATCTTCAGCTCTCCCGAAGGGGTGAACACGAAGATTTCCCCGGAAGGCGGCTGCGGCAGATCCTCCGGTGCGGTGGTCTGACGATGCTCAAGCGTATATCTGACGGACGTCAGCCACTTGTCCATTGTGACTTCATGCTTGATGCCCTTGTAAGACCAGTGGGCGGCATGACCGTTCTCCGCGATATCATCCATCCGCCTGGTGCGGATCTGGACCTCGACATAGGAATTGTCCTTGTTCTTCACGGTAATGTGCAGAGACTCATAGCCGTTAGGCTTCGGATTGGAAATCCAGTCACGCAGACGATGTTCATCGGACTCATACTCCTCCGTCACATAGGAATACACCTCCCAACAGAGGTCCTGCTCCGTCTTGTGGTCCGTGTCGCAGTCTATTATGAACCTTATGGCGAACACGTCATAAACGCCCTCGAACGGGACCTTCTGCTTCTGCATCTTCTTGTAGATGGAATATGCGGTCTTCGTCCGGATCTTGAGCTTGTATCTGATTCCGGCGTCGGAAAGTTTCCTCGCCAGAGGCCGCACGAATTCCTCAGTAAGGTTCTCCCTGTCTTTTTCGGTGGCTTTCAGCTTGTTGGTGATGAGCCTGTAATCGGACGGACTGGCGAATTTGAAATATATGTCTTCAAGCTCGCTCTTGATGTTGTAGAGCCCGAGCTGATGCGCCAGCGGGATATACAGCATCAGAGTCTCCAGAATCTTGCGCTCCTTGGAAAGCTTGGGGAACATCTCCAGATTCCTCATCACCTCCAGACGGTCCGCAATCTTGAGCACTGTCACGCGCGGGTCCGTGGAATACTGGACTATGAGTTTCTTGTAATTCTCCGCTTCAAGTCTCGTGTCCTTGGGCTTGATGGAAGCTATCTTGTCCAGTCCGTCCACCATACGGCAGACTTCCGGCGGAAACTCTTCCTTGCGGATGTCGAAATCCGGATGCTTCCGCAGCGCCTCATGCAGAAATACGGCGGCGGCGCACTCCGCCTGCAAGCCGATCTCATCAGATACGATAAGAGCCACATTCATAGGATGTTCTATGAAAGGATGGCCATTGTCGCGCTTGTCATCGGCAAGAGCTTCCGAAGCTATCTTCCAAGCCTTGCGGACAAGCTCCCGTCCCGTGGCGTCATAATGCGGGAACCGCTCGTCCAGAATGTCTCCGGCGGCGGATGATGCCTCGCCGGGGGTCACGGAGCCCGCCTCGCAAGCCTTTTCTGTCAAGTCCGTTTTCAAAAGTTTTTCTTCCATAACAGAGCATATTATGAATGATAAGGCTAAATTTACGAAAAATTTTTCTGTTTATGGCCGGAAGCACTGCGCAAGAAACACCGGGGAACGTATCAAAACGGATCTTCGTCTTATGAACATCGCCGTCATCGGAGCCGGAGCCGCCGGATGCTTCGCCGCCATCCACATAAAGGAAAAGATGCCGGAAGCGGAAGTCACTGTCTATGAAGCGGGAAGCAAGCCGCTTCGGAAGCTCGCCCTCACCGGAGGCGGCCGATGCAATCTGACCAATTCGTTCAGGGATGTGCGCAGCTTCGAGTCCGTATATCCCAGGGGCGCCCGCCTCATGAAGAGGCTGTTCAACAGATTCAGCAATCTGGACACAATGGAGTGGTTCACTTCCAGAGGCATAAGGCTGCTCACGCAGGATGACCGGAGGGTGTTTCCGGCATCGGAAGACGCAATGGAGGTCGTGAATGCACTTATGGGGCTTATGGGGAGGCTCGGCGTCAGAGTCATGACCCGGCACAAAGTCTGCGGCATCTCCCGCCGCGATGCCCCGGAAGGATATATCGTCAGATTCCGGGATACGGATGCCGAAATCCAGGCTGACAAGGTGCTCATAACGACCGGCGGATGCTCCGCAGATGTGGTGAAGATTCTTGAGGAACTCGGAATTGAGACCGTTCCTCCTGTGCCGTCGCTGTTCAGCTTCAACATCGGCGGCACTGGCCATCTGACCGGCACTTCCGTGGAGAACGTGACCGCAGGCATCGCAGGAACCGGATTCCGCGCCGGCGGACCGCTTCTTCTGACCGACTGGGGGATGAGCGGCCCCGCAATACTGAAGCTGTCGTCCTATGCGGCAAGGCATCTGGCCTACAACGGCTACAAGGCGACACTGATACTGAACTGGACGGGCGGAGAGAGCGAAGACGCCGTTCTGTCGGCGCTTGCCGGAATGGCCGCCGCCTCGCCGCAGAAACAGCTGTCATCCACATATCCGGAAGGGTTCAACTCCAGGCTGTGGAGCTTCATCCTGGAACACTCCGGCATAGACAGCCGCAGACGCTGGGCCGAGACGGGAAGCAAGACGCTCCGGCGGATCTCCGCGGCGCTGACGGCGGACTCCTACCCCATAGAGGGGCGCAACAAGTTCAAGGGAGAGTTCGTGACCTGCGGAGGAGCGGCGCTGACGTCAGTAGTCCCGGACACTCTCGAATGCCGGGGCAATCCCGGACTCCACCTTGCCGGCGAGGTGCTGGACATCGATGCGGTCACCGGAGGATTCAATCTCCAGGCCGCCTGGACTACCGCCATGACGGCGGCGGAAGCCATCGCGTCCCCTACTCGCTCTTCCAGACCTTGAGGTATTCCTGCAAGGCCCACATCTCGTCGCGATAGCGTGCGGCGGCCGTGTAGTCCAGCTCCGCCGCAGCCTTTTTCATCTTGCGCCTTGACTCTTCGGCGGACTTCTCTATCTGCTCCCTGGACATCGCCCTGATCACCGGGTCCTGAAGCACGGCGGCAAGGTCGGCACGTATATAGCCGTCAGCCAAAGCTGAATTGGTGTCTCGTCTGGAGTCATCCCCGAGCCCGACCGTAATCTTGCCTTTCCCGAGCGCACTCGGATCCGGTATGAACGATGGAGCATCGTAGGAGTTGGATGCTGTGACCCGCCCGGACGAAAGACTGGAGACGAGCGTATTGTGCTTGACTTCCACCTGCTTGGGCACTATATGGTGGAGCTTGTTGTATTCCATCTGCTTCTTGCGGCGTCTGTCAGTCTCATAGATGGTCTCCTGCATCGACCGGGTGACGGAATCGGCATACATTATGACAAGTCCGTGCACATTCCTCGCCGCACGGCCCGCCGTCTGGGTGAGGGCCACCTGCGACCTGAGAAAGCCCTCCTTGTCGGCATCCAGAATGGCCACGAGCGACACCGTGGGGATGTCCAGGCCCTCGCGCAGAAGATTGACCCCCACGAGCACGTCGAAAAGTCCGTTCTTGAAATCCTCGATTATCTCCACCCTCTCAGCCGTATCGACATCGGAATGGATATAGCGGCAGCGCACTCCCCTCTTGCCGAAGAAATCGTCCAGCTCCTCCGCCATCCTCTTGGTGAGAGTCGTGACAAGGACCCGTTCGTCCACTTCCGCACGCTTGCGGATCTCCTCCAGAAGGTCATCCACCTGGTCATGCGTAGGGCGCACCTCTATCGCGGGGTCCAGCAGTCCGGTAGGACGCACAACCTGTTCCACCACAAGGCCTTCCGACCACCTCAGTTCGTATTCCGAAGGCGTGGCGCTCACAAACACTTTCTGCCCCGTGATTGTCTCGAATTCATCAAATGTCAGAGGCCTGTTGTCCGCAGCGGCAGGCAGACGGAAGCCGTATTCTATCAGCACCGATTTCCGGGAATGGTCGCCGCCGTACATCGCCCTTATCTGAGGGATGGTCACGTGACTTTCGTCTATGAACGTGATGAAGTCGTCCGGGAAATAGTCTATCAGACAGAAAGGCCTCTGCCCTTCCTTGCGCCCGTCAAGATATCTGGAATAATTCTCAATACCCGGACAATAGCCCATCTCCTTGATCATTTCCAGATCATATTCCACCCTCTGTTTCAGTCTCTTGGCCTCAAGCGGCTTGCCGATCTGCTCGAAATGGGCCATCTGCTTCACGAGATCGTCCTGGATCAGGCTCACGGCCCGGACAGTCTTGTCCTTGGTGGTGACGAAATTGCCGGCCGGATAGACGGGCACTTCCGACAGACGTTCTATCGTCGCCCCGGTAACAGGGTCTATAAGTGACAGCGAATCTATCTCGTCCCCGAAAAATTCTATTCTCACGGCCTCGTCGGCGCCGCCGAGATAGACATCCACCGTGTCTCCCCGCACACGGAATGTCCCGCGCCGGAAATCGGTCTCCGTCCTGCTGTACAACGCATCCACAAGATGATACAGAAGTCTGGACTGGCTCAGTTTCTGTCCGGTGTGCACCCGCACCGTCTGTTCGTGGAAATCCTGGGGATTGCCGATGCCGTAGAGACAGGACACGCTTGACACAACTATCACATCCCTGCGTCCCGACATCAGAGCCGATGCCGCACTCAGCCTGAGCTTGTCGATCTGCTCGTTGATGCTCAAGTCCTTTTCTATGTATGTATCCGTGGACGGGATATAAGCCTCCGGCTGATAATAGTCGTAATACGACACGAAATATTCGACCGCATTGTCCGGGAAAAACGCCTTGAACTCACCGTACAGCTGGGCCGCAAGCGTCTTGTTGTGGCTCAGGATGAGAGCCGGACGCTGCAGACGCTCTATCACGTTGGCCATTGTGAATGTCTTGCCGGAGCCGGTCACGCCGAGAAGAGTGACGGCGTCCGCCTTGGCATTCATGGCAGAACAGATGCCGTCAATGGCTCCCGGCTGGTCTCCCGAGGGACTGAATGATGAGGATATCCGGAATTTCATATCGTCAGGAATTCTTCTTTGCGGCGTTGCGCTGCCGCAGAGCACGCTGGAACGCCCTTGCGTTCTTCAGATGCTCCTGATACTTGGCCGCGAACAGGTGGGTTCCGTCAAATGCCGGACTTGCGCAGAAGAACAGATAGTTGTCTCCCTGCGGATTCAGCACGGCGCGCATTGCATCCCTGCCGGGGACATTTATCGGTGCCGGCGGCAACCCGGCGTGCATATATGTGTTGTACGGGGACTCCACCCCAAGATGCTTGTACAGAATCCTGTTGAGCGTATAATCATAGCAATAGGCAATCGTGGGATCGGCCTGCAGCTTCATACCCCGGTGCAGGCGGTTGAGATACACCCCGGCAATCTTGGGATACTCGGGCACATGGTTCGATTCGCCCCGGACAATGGATGCCAATATCGCCACTTCCATCCGGCTGAGGCCCTGAGCCGCCGCCTTCCTGTCGTTCTCTTCTGTCCAGAACGAGTCCCAGGCTTCTTTCTGACGGCGCAGAACGCTCTCCGCCGAATCCGTCCAATACACCTGATAGGTGTCAGGTATGATCATTGCCATTACATTCTCCGGAGTGAATCCCCATCCCGCCAGCAATGCGGAGTCTCTCAACGCGCAGATCACCTCCATCGAGTCCGCCAGCATCTGCCGGCTGATCTTGGAAGCGATAGTGCCTCTGAGCCTCATGCTCCCGGAGAGCACAAGATTGACCGGAGTCTGCCAGCCGTTCTTGAACATCCTCGCCGCATAGATGCTTGAGCTGGAGCTTGTCACGGTGTAGTGCCCGGGCTTGGGACGGGTGACCTCCTCCTTTCGGAACGACCGCTCCAGGCTCCTCTGGGAGAGCACTTTGCCGCCGGCGGAGAGCAGCTCCAGGACATCATCCGCATTCATATTGGGATAGACATACACATCCATCCGCTCCGAGAAATTGGGGAGCTTGTGGTCATAATAATATCTCCACGCAAAGAACCCGGCCACACCTGCCAGCGCCGTGACGGCCGCCGCAGCGGACAGAACAGTGATTTTCCGTTTGTTCATCCGATTGTCAATATTAAGAAGCTATTTTGATTTGTCTTTTTCACAGTCCTTTACGGCGTCCGCCTGCGGGCCGGAGCAGGATCTCGTCGCCCGGGGCCGTCACATAGCCTGACGACTTCCCGTTCATCGCACACAGCGACTTCAGCTTGACCGCAAACCTCTGCGAAAGGTCACGGAGCGTCTCCCCGCCCTCGTCCGAAATATATTTGTCCAGCCCTTTGCCTGTATGGCTCTTCTTGGCCTGCAAGTACACCGCCGTACCGGGAAGCAGACGGGCATCGGCGGAAGCGTCATTGAATCTCAGGATTTCTTTTCTGAAAAGATGATATTTCTCCGCTATCGACGAATAGGTCTCCCCTTCTTCCGAATATATGAATTTGACGCCGTTCTTGGAATAGAGCTGACGCCTGAGCGACACCTGGAATGTCTCCGAAGCTTCCTTCGCCGTCACCTTGCGCGGCTGCTCGATGGCGAGCGGGGATGCCGGGATCTCCTCCTCCGGAGCCTTGCCCTGCACCCGCTCCGTCTCCGGCCCGGTCTCCTTATGTCCCGCGGCGGCCCTCCTGGCGGCCTTCCTCGCCTCTCTCCTCTCCTTTGCCGTCAGACGTCCTTCGGGCTCATCCTCCCCGGCGGACGCGGTCTCCCCGAAATCTTCAGGGCGCATCTTGTCATATTCATACAGGGAATAATCCTCTATGAGCTTTATCAGCTTCGCCGGATAGGCCGGATCCGTGGCATATCCGGCTTTCCCGAGCCCGTAAGCCCATGCCTTGTAGTCGGTCACGGCGTTGTCGAACAGCGGCTTGTACCTGTCCCTGTAGCGCAGGAAGTCAGAATGGTCCCTGAAGCTGTCGCCGGCCGAGTCATAGGCTCTGAAGCATTCGCCCCGCTTGTCATCATCGTGATACATCTTCTTCCCGGTCCAGTCGTGGCATTTGATGCCGAAATGATTGTTACCCTCGGAAGCCAGTCTCGACTGCCCGTAGCGGGACTCCAGCAGCCCCTGCGCCAGAGTGATGCTCGCCGGCACTCCGGACCTGTACATCTCGGCCACCGCAGTGGACGCATAACGGCGCACATAGGCCGCCTGCGGAGTATTGTCCGGCGCGATGGCACAGACAGAAAAGGCGGCAAGAATGAGGACTGCCGCGATTGTCATTGTCCTTTTCATAAAGAAACCGTATTCGGAGCCTGCTGCGGCTGCAAATTTCATACTATCTCAAACACATCTCCATCGGATGCCGCATATGTTTCCGGAAATATTTCCCGGCATTCCTGCTGATATCTGGCGGCATCCCTCTCGCGGGATGAATAGTGGGCGATGACAAGCTTGCCCGCTCCGGCCTCAGCCGCACAGGCCGCAGCCTGGACCGTCGTGGAATGGAATCTCAAAGCCGCCTGCTGCTCATACTCCTGCAGATAGGTGGCCTCATGATACAGCAGATTGACTCCCCTGACCCATCCCGGCAGCTCCGGGAACGGCGCGGTGTCGCTGCAATAGGCATAGCTTCTCGGTTCGTAGGGCAGATATGTCACTTCGTCATTGCGGATGAGCAGCGGAGTGTCAGTGCCGGAATGGCGCACAAATCCGTTGAGGAATGTCGCGCCCTCATCCGGACCGGCCGGACGCAGCACATCCTTCCCGGACTTGAGGTCGCCGATTTCAGCCCGAGTGAAGTCATACCTCTCAAGCGCATCCTTGTCTATATTTCTCAAAGGACGCTTCTCCCGGAACATATAGCCGTAGGTCTCCACCTTGTGATTCAGCGGGAAGGCCGACACCTCCAGCGACTTGGTCGAATAGATGACCTCCGGCTCCTTCATCTTCATCGGATGGAAATCCACTCCGCAGCTGATCCCCTTGCCGTAATAAGACAGGAAGAATTTCATCATCGGCTCCATGTTGGACGGGCCGTAAACGACGATGGGAGCAGGCCTGTACATCAGCCCCATCGTGGACAGCAACGGAAACAGACCGAAGATATGGTCACCGTGGATGTGCGAGATGAATACGGCGTCTATTCCGGCAAGCGGCACTCTGTGCCTGATGAGCTGCCTCTGAATCCCCTCACCGCAGTCTATCAAAAACAAGCGCCCACATACCTCCAGTACGTGAGCGCTCTGAAATCTGTCGGCGACGGGCATAGCCGAAGCCGTGCCCATCACCTTTAGAGTAAAAT
>CAVECU010000007.1:8569-16591 GCA_963614015.1 uncultured Eubacteriales bacterium | reverse complement strand
GGAATTGATCTTCTTGACAGCCTTCTTGGTGTTGTCCACCTCAACGGCAGCCTTCTCGGCCTTCACGTCAGCGTATGTTCTCAGATGAGAGAGGAACAGCCTTCTGGTGCTCCTCCTGAGCTCGGTGATGACAAACGGAAGCGTCTCACCCTGAGCTGCCTGGGAACCGTCCTCCTTGACGAGGTCTCTCTTGAACGCAAAGCCCTCTACGCCGTCCGCGATAGTGACACTTGCGCCCTTGTCGGTAGCTGCGCCCACGGTACCCTCAACGACAGTCCCTACAGGATACTTGCTCTCGAGCTCGTTCCAAGGGTTAGGGAGAAGCTGCTTGTGGCCGAGGCTGAGCTTGTGGTTGGCCTCATCGAAGTCAAGGATGACAACATCGATAGTCTCGCCTGTCTGTACTTTCTCTGACGGATGCTTGATCTTGTCCCAAGAAAGATCGCTTATGTGCACAAGGCCCTCGATACCGTCCTCAAGCTCTGCAAACACGCCGAAGTTGGTGATATTGCGCACGATAGCCTTATGCTGTGAGCCTACAGGATATTTCTCGCGGATATTCTCCCAAGGATTCGGAGTGAGCTGCTTCAGACCGAGAGACATCTTCCTGTTCTCCCTGTCGAGAGAGATGATCTGAGCCTCCACTTCGTCGCCGACCTTCAGGAAATCCTGAGCGATACGGAGCCTTGGAGACCAGGACATTTCGGAAACATGGATAAGGCCCTCGACACCCGGCTTGATCTCGACGAACGCACCGTAATCAGCGATGAGCACGACTTTGCCCTTGACTTTGTCACCGGCCTTGATATTCTCGTCGAGGCTGTCCCAAGGATGTGCGGTGAGCTGCTTCAGACCGAGAGCGATCCTCTTCTGCTGCTCGTTGAAGTCGAGTACGACAACCTTGATCTTCTCATCGAGATGAACGATCTCTTCAGGATTGTTCACGCGGCCCCAGGAGAGGTCAGTGATATGGATGAGACCGTCCACACCGCCGAGATCGACGAATACGCCGTAGTTGGTGATGTTCTTGACAGTACCCTCAAGTATCTGGCCTTTCTCGAGCTTGCTGATGATCTCGCTCTTCTGCTTCTCCAGCTCGGCCTCAAGGAGAGCCTTGTGGGAAACGACGACGTTGCGGAATTCCTGATTGATCTTGACGATCTTGAAGTCCATCGTCTGGTCAACATACTGATCGTAGTCCTTGATAGGTCTGATATCGATCTGGGAGCCGGGGAGGAACGCCTCGATGCCGAACACGTCCACGATCATACCGCCTTTCGTGCGGGTCTTGATATATCCCTTGATGATCTCGCCTTTGTCAAATGCTTCATTGACCATATCCCAGGAGCGCAGCTGACGGGCTTTCTTGTGAGAGAGGATGAGCTGGCCTTTCTTGTCTTCGGGAGACTCGACATAGACCTCAACCTTGTCACCGACCTTCAGGTCAGGATTGTAGCGGAACTCCGGAGCGGCGATCACGCCCTCACTCTTGTATCCGATGTTGACGAGGATCTCCCTCTTGTTGATGGCGGTTACGACACCGTCCACAACCTCATTCTCCTTGATGTCGGAGAGGGTCTTGTCATAAGCGGCCTCGATGGCGCTCTTGTCGGCGTCACCATAGACAGCCTCCTTCTCGAAAGCGTCCCAGTCAAATTCTTCCGGAGCCACTGACGCATTCTGCAGCGCTTTCCTGGTTTCTTCTTTCACCGGAGTCTCTTCAGTCCCGGATACGATCTCGGGAGTCTCGACAGACTCAGCGGCAACTTTGTTTTCTTCCATGGTAATCGAATAAAAACTAGTGGTTTAACATTATTTATAAAGCCTGTACGGGCACATGCGCAGTGCGCATCTTTCCGAAAGGCTCGCAAAGATACCCATATAATTCTTTTTTACCAAATTTTCAGAGCAATCTGCGCTTCCGGAAAAGTATCAGGATGATGATGATAGATGCCAGCATCACGCCCAGAATCAGCATCCAGCTGTAAGGCTTCCCCTCAAGCGGAAGCGATACGTTCATCCCGTAGAAGCTCGCCACCAGAGTAGGCGGCATGAGAAGGAGCGAAATCAACGTGAAGATCTTCATAATCTTGTTCTGTTCCAGATTGATGAGGCCGACAACGGTATCTTGCAGATATTCAAGTCTTTCAAAGCTGAAATTGGAATGGTTGATAAGCGATGAGATATCCTGCAGGAGCACATTGAACCGGGGTTCCAGCTCGGAAGGATATTTGTCGCTCTTCATCATGTTGGAAATGAGCCTCTGCTTGTCCACGATATTCTCCCTCACGAGCATCGTGTTGTCCTGAAGCTGATTGATGTCGAGCAGAAGGTCTTCGTTGATGTCCTCCTGCTGGTTCACCCGCTTGCTGTACAATGCGATCTCCTTGGACATGAGCTCTATCATGTCGGCATCCAGATCGACTCTCTGGTCCATGATGCTGACAAAGACCCAATATCCGTTCGGAAAAAGCCTCGGCACCGCCTGAAGCTTGCGCTGCAGATCCGTGAAGCTCCGCAGCGGCACATCCCTGAGCGTCGCCAGGACATTGCCGACCAGCGTGAACGACACCGCCTCCATCGCGTATTCCTCCGGACCCGGAATAAGAAAGTTGGTATTGGCGAAAATGGCGGAATCAGTCTCCGAGAAACGGGAGGAACTCTCAATCTCCTCGGCCTGGGCGCGGCTCTGGATCTCCGTGCCGAGAAACGCCTCGGCGGCCCTCTTTTCGTCTCCGCTCGGGGAGAAGAGGTCTATCCATATCACATCTTCGTGCTTCAATGCCGTAAAATCCGCCACAGACTGGGACAGCAGCACTTTTCCGTCAGATCTATAGAAAATATCGATCATACCTAATCTCAGGTTTGTCCGGACCGCAGTCGGGAGGTTGAACTTCGAAAACGCTTGCTCCTATGGAATCACAAGTCTGCAAAAGTATCATTTTTTCCCAAAACAATGAAGAAAAAACGGAAGGAGTTGCCCCGCCTGCCGCAAGGCCGCACACGAGAGGCCCCTACAGCAGGCCCAAAGGTATATTTATACCTATAAGTATCAACACGATACCGCCAGCGACAGAAGCCGGTTTCCCGGCCTTGCGGCCGATGAAACTTCCGCCTTTCATCCCGATTATGACGGACAGGACCGTGACTGCGAACAGCACGGACATCAGCACGGACATCGACGGCAGACTGCGTCCGACCATGGACATCGATCCGCCGACGGCCAGAGCGTCGATGCTCACCGAAATGCCCACAAGCACGATATTGCGCAGGCCTGAGAGGTTGCGGGGCTCCTCATCCGAGAAAGCCTCGTATATCATCGATCCCCCGACATACATCAGGAGCAGCATGCCCACATAATTCACCAACCCCATTATGAATCCGGCGATGAAAGCTCCGAACACCCATCCAAGGGAGATGGAGATGATATGTATCACCGCGAAGAGCACGGCTATCCGCATCACTTCGCGCCACCGCACATCCGGCATCCTCACGCTGGCGCACAAAGCCACCGCAAAGCAGTCGGCGCAGAGCGACACCGCAAGAAGAATATCGGTTATAACCCCCATAATCAACAGTTTGGAATCTTTTTCAAAACAACTCTTCAACGCGGCCGGAACGGCTGACGGTCGGCTATGGACCTCCCGAGAGTGAGCTGGTCCGCATACTCGAGATCGTCTCCGAATCCGAGCCCTCTGGCGATGGCCGACACCTTGACGCCGAGACCCGATATCTGACGATATATGTAGAACGCCGTCGTCTCCCCCTCGACGTCACCGCTGAGAGCCAGAATGACTTCGACATCCGCCGAATCCGCAGCCGCACGGGCAAGCGCCTCGACCCTGCTTCTTAGCTCTACTATGGTGAGATCCGACGGCCCGATGCCGTCTATCGGAGATATTTTCCCGCCGAGCACGTGATAGACGCCCCTGAACCGGTTTGTCCCTTCGATGCTCATGACATCGCGCACATTCTCCACGACACAGACGATATTGTGATCCCGGCTGCGGTCAGAGCAGATGGAGCATTCGTCCTCATCCGAGATCATCATGCAGGTCCGGCAATATTTCACTTCCTCCCTCAGACGGCCGACCGCGCCCGTAAAATGGCGCACATTCTCCACAGGCTGCCTGAGAAGATGCAGAGCCAGACGCAGCGCGCTTTTCTCCCCCACTCCGGGCAGGGAGCTGATGGCCGTCACGGCATCCTCAAGGAGCCGTGACGGATATTTCGCATTCTGCATATTTGTCGGCTATTTCTCCGGAATGTTCTCAAGGACAGCCTTGACGAACTCCCAGACTTTCCCGACGGAGTCAATCTTAACCCTCTCGTCAGGAGAATGAGGATGGACGATCGTAGGCCCGAACGAGACCATGTCCCAGGCAGGATACTTCGCTCCGAGAATCGCGCATTCAAGCCCGGCGTGGATGGCCATCACTTTCATCTCCGTACCGAAAAGGTCCCGGTACACATCCCTGATCGTGCCGATGATCGGGGTCTCCGGTGCCGGAGTCCATCCGGAATATGCTCCGGACGTGCTGAATCCGGCTCCGGCAAGCTCAAACACGCAGCGCATCTTCTCGGCGAGAGCCGCCTTCGCGCTGTCAACCGAGCTTCTCATAAGAGAATGTACGGTGATGACGCCGTCCGCCGTCCTTACGACAGCCATATTGTTGGATGTCTCGACAAGGCCCTCAACGGCGGCGCTCATCCTCTCCACTCCGTCAGGACAAGCCATTATGGCCTTGACGGCTCTGAGCATCACATCCTCTTCGATGAACGACCCATATCCCGGCTCGTGCTTCTCGAAGATGCATGCCGCGTCAGGATCAGTCTCGGCGAATTCCGCTTTGATTTCCGCAAACGAAGCCTCAACCGAAGCTTTCACGTCAGCCGATGCGCAGGCGGGCACGAGCATGGACACTTCCGCCTCGAAAGGAATGGCGTTGCGGAGGCTCCCGCCTGTAAAGTCGCATATTTTCACTCCGAATTTCTCGATCAGCGGGAGCAGAATTCTCGCCGCGGCCTTGTTGGCATTGGCCCTGCAGAGGATGATGTCCATTCCGGAGTGGCCGCCCTGCAGGCCTTTCACTGTGAGCTTCCAGCTCTCGAAGCCTTCCGGCGCCGGACAAGTCCTGTAGGAGAACTTGGCAGTACCGTCCACGCCGCCGGCGCAGCCGATGTAGAGCTCGCCTTCAGTCTCGGAATCAAGATTCAGCAGGATGTCCCCTTTGAGAACACCCGGCTTGAGCATCTCGGCTCCGGTCATCCCCGTCTCCTCATCGTAGGTCACAAGGACTTCCACAGGCCCGTGCTTGAGGGTGTCGTCTTCCAGAACGGAAAGGCCTATGCAGACTCCGATGCCGTTGTCAGCTCCGAGAGTCGTACCTTTGGCTCCAACCCACTCTCCGAGGACTTCCGTCTCGATAGGATCGGTCAGGAAATCGTGCTTCGTGTCGGCCGTCTTCTGCGGCACCATGTCCATATGCCCCTGGAAAATGACACCTCTGCGGTTCTCATAACCCGGAGTGGCCGGCTTCCTGAATATGATGTTCCCGGTGTCGTCCCTGAAGACTTCCACCCCGTGAGCCTTGCCCCAGTAAAGAAGGAATTGCTGCACTTTGCCTTCGTGCTTCGAAGGACGGGGAATTTGCGAAAGTTCATAGAAATTCTTCCATACGATTCCCGGATTCAAATCTTTGATTGTCATGGCTGATGAAATTTAGAAGCTCATTTTACGGATATGGGATAGGATGCGGTGACGCCGAGCTGATAGACAGGCATGCGTGTCTGCAGAAGCACATCGGCTCCGTCCGACAACTTGACCGTGCATACGGCCGGTATCCTGTAATACAGGACAGTCTTCCCGGCCGACGGCACCGCGCCTTTCACGCTCTGCGGGGCGAACTCGAGCAGATACGGCTTCCCGCTCACGTCATCGGCCGGAACAAGTCCCTTGGAGTCCGACAGACGGAACGCCACATAGACCTGGGACGCATTGTCCGCGGACGGGACTATCTCGTAACACATCTTCTGCGTGCTGTATTCGCTGTAACCGATGAACATCGACATATATTCCTTTTCGAGCCTTGAGATCTCGGCCACCGCGGCGCCCATCGCCTCTCCGCTGAATGTGGCGTCGGTATCCCCGGTTATTATCTGCACCATTTTCTTGCGCAGGTTGAAAATCATCTCCGCAGTCTCCCTGGCCTTGGACTCGGGCGATTTCTGCACCACCATCTCCTGCTGCACGGCCACCTTGTTGTAGGCCGACTCGCTCTTGACATTGCGGTACAGGGTGGTCTCTTCCGATGTCAGGTTGGACAGGACTCCCCTTTCAGAAAAATCGGGCGCCGCAACCGACGGAAATCTCCACTCGACAGTCCCCGAGGCGGCATTCGCTATGGAGACAAGCCCCTGTGAAGTGAACGAAAGCAACGTCTCCGAATATTTCCCCGCAGGGAGATAATACCTTGTGGCAAGATCCGCTTCGACCGCCGATGTAAGCTTCACTGACAAGACGGAATAGGACTCGGCATTTTCCGTACGCGCGTCCACTCCGAGATATTTCTTGGCATACCTGGCATAAGGACCGGCGTAGAACCGCTCCTGACGGGCTTCCACCTCGATTCTCACCGATGTGGACGGAAGGCTGTAGGCGATCCCGTCATCCGCTGCGGACGCCTTCCACGAAGACAGCGATGCCGCAGTGACACACAGTGCAAGCACGGCTGTGAGATTGTGCAATTCAAAATTTTTCATATTCGTACTCATTTCGAACCGGTTATTCTATTTTTTCCATCGTTTGTGCGTCCAGAGATAGTTCCACGGCTGAAGATTGACATCCTCTTCGAGCAGCCGGTAGAACCGGTTCATCACCTCCTCCGGCGCATATCCGGACGCATTGTCACATATTTCCTTGAAATGGACGGAATATCCGCCTTCCGGCTTCTCCCTCATCCCCATATACACCACCGCCATGCCCAGCTTGGCAGCGATCGCGGCGCCACCTGTCATCGTCTTGGTGGGCTGATGCATGAAATTGTCCACCGTATGGACTGAAGCATAGGCATACGGACACTGGTCAGTGGGGAATATGTATATGTGCTTCTCGTCCTTGTGCCTCAACGCATAGCGCAGCACTTCCCTGGACTCCAGCCCGCAGTCCTCCCTCGAATCAGGAGAGATGGCGGCCGTCCTGTTGCGGAGCATCACCCTGTCCCAGAACTTGCTCGTCAGAGCCTTGTACACCACATTGATACAGCGCTCGGGCACGAAGCTGAAGTCCTCCGGATCGCCGGTGGTGTTCATAATCCCGCCGAGCAGCTCCCAGTTGCCGAAATGCGAATTGAGAATGACGATCCCCGAGGATTTCTCATACAAGGAGCGCAGCAGCTCCACATTGTCCGCAGTCCAGATCCCGGACTTGCGCAGGCGCTCCCTGTCCCCGGCCCCGGCGAACCAGATCGTCTCCACCACGATACGTCCGAGATGGTCATAGAACTTGCGGGCGATCTTGCCGAGCTCCGCATATTTCTTGTCCGGGAACGATCTCGCCAGATTGACCATCACCACATCCCGCCTGTAACGCACAGGCACGCGCAGCAGCCAGGCGAAGCACTTCCCCCAGAAATAATGGACTTTCAGGGGCTGCAAGGCAAGCAGTCTCATGAAAGCCACGGCTATGTCACTTCCACGGCACATAGACACAAATATACTGTTTTTCTGAAGATACTTGGCAACCCCGCAGCCGATTATTCCCGTTTTTTGATTATGTTTGTAGGAAGAAGTCGTCCGGGCGCCGCCGCCCGGCATTGTTTTGAAATAATCGTATAATCAGATTTTCTTATGTTCAAAGACCAGCCAAAAGGACTGTTTGCCCTAGCTCTCGCAAATACCGGTGAGCGTTTCGGGTACTACACGATGCTCGCCATCTTCCTCCTGTTCATTCAGGCCAAATTCGGATTCAGCGCGGCAGTCTCCACCCAGATTTATTCCATCTTCCTCGCCGCGGTGTATTTC
>CAVECU010000007.1:0-8559 GCA_963614015.1 uncultured Eubacteriales bacterium | reverse complement strand
GTGTATTTCATGCCGCTTTTCGGCGGAATGCTCGCCGACAAGATAGGCTACGGCAAATGCGTCACCACCGGCATCGGGGTGATGTTCGCAGGATACCTCTGCCTCTCCATCCCCACGGGACCGGACCTCGCCGGCAAGCTGCTGATGTTCGGAGCTTTGGCACTCATAGCCGTGGGCACGGGTCTGTTCAAGGGCAACCTCCAGGTGATGGTCGGCAACCTGTATGACAATCCGAAATATGCGGCCAAGAGAGATTCGGCCTTCAGCCTTTTCTATATGGCCATCAACATCGGCGCGATGTTCGCTCCGTCAATGGCAAAGGCCATCACCAACTTCTTCCTCGGAAAAGCCGGACTGGTGTACAACGCCAAAGTGCCGGCTCTCGCCCATCAGATACTGGACGGCAATATGGAGAACGCCGACGCCCTCTCCGAGATAGCCGGCACGATGTCCGGAGCCGCCGGGATGGACCTCGGCACATTCAGCAGTTTCTACATCGAGAAACTCTCCAACGCATACAACTACGGATTCGCGGTGGCCTGCATATCGCTCGTGATTTCGGTCCTCATATATTTCAGCTGCAAGTCCTGGTTCAAGGGAGCCGACGTCAGCGCAAAGCAGGCGCAGAAGACCGACAGCGAAGTTGCGGAGCTTTCTCCGGCACAGACCAAGAGCCGCATCACCGCTCTGATGCTCGTGTTCGCCGTAGTCATCTTCTTCTGGATGGCATTCCACCAGAACGGAGCCACTATGACCCTGTTCGCAAGAGACTACACCGCCAACTCCTGTGACGGGATCACCCGCATCGGGTTCAACATCTGGAGTCTCGCGCTCATCGCCATCTCCATCTACACGCTGTTCGGGGCATTCCAGTCAGAGACTGCGAAAGGCAAATACCTCTGCGCAAGCGCAACGGCCCTGCTCTGGGGCGGCGCCTGGTTCATCTACTCCGGAATGGATGCTTCGGTGGCTATCCAGCCGTCTGACTTCCAGCAGTTCAATCCTTTCTTCGTGGTGGCGCTGACGCCTGTGTCCCTTGCAATCTTCGGAGCGCTGGCAAAGGTCGGCAAAGAGCCTTCGGCACCGAGGAAAATAGGAATGGGCATGATCGTGGCCGCGATAGGATTCTCCATCCTCACGGTGGCATCGATGTCGCTTGCATCTCCGAAAGAGCTCGGCGGCACGGTAAGCCCGGATCTCGTATCTCCTACATGGCTGATCTCCACGTATCTGGTCCTGACATTCGCCGAGCTTCTGCTCTCCCCGATGGGCATATCGTTCGTATCCAAGGTCGCTCCTCCCAAATACAAGGGCGCGATGATGGGATGCTGGTTCGCCGCCACCGCCCTGGGCAACTATCTGGTTTCCATCCCGGGACTGCTCTGGAACAAGATTCCTCTCTGGGGAGTGTGGGCCGTGCTCATCACGCTCTGCCTCATCGCGGCGCTTTTCATCTTCTCGATAATGAAGAAGCTCGAATCCGCAACGGAGTGCTGACAGACGAAATTGCCTCCCGGCTCAGAGAATGGGCCGGGAAATACAATGATCCGGAATATTTCGGACAGGATCCGATAATATTTCCCCGCAGATATGCGGAGCTTCTCGGCAGAGGGCTCTGCGGCTTGGAGGATGTGGAAATCGCAGCCGTGTTCGCAGCCCACTTCGCATGGGGCAGACGGGCGATGATAGTCAGAGACTGCACAAGGTTGTTCGACCAGATGGACTGGAAGCCCTACGATTATGTGATGAGGGGGCGATGGCGGGATGACGGGACGAGCGTCCACCGGACCGTGAAGTGGAGCGATGTCGCCGCGATATGCGGCAATCTGAAAAGCTTCTATGCCGGCGGCGGCCGTCTTGAAAGTCTCTCACCGGGACAGATGAGGACGGCCATATTCGGACAGAAAGACGATCCGAAAGCGCCCAACAAGAAGATCAACATGATGCGGAGATGGATGGTCCGCAGGGACGGCAAAGTCGATCTCGGAATATGGCGGAATACAGATCCGGACTGTCTTCTGATCCCCTTGGATGTACATGTCTATCAGCAGGCTGCGGAGCTAGGCCTGACAGAGAGGCGGGCAAGGGACATCAAGACCGTGACGGAGATCACGGACACGTTCCGGGAGATATTTCCGGGAGACCCGTGTCTGGGGGATTACGCCCTCTTCGGGTACGGGGTCACCGGCGGACGGTAAGAAGCTTACAACTCATCTCAGATGCCAGAGCTTTATATCATATCCGGGTGCAATGGTGCGGGGAAGACCACCGCATCCTACTCGCTGCTTCCGGAGATGCTGAACTGCAGGCAATTCGTCAACTCGGACGAATTCGCGAAGAGCCTTTCTCCGTTCAACCCGGATGCTTCTTCCATCCAGGCGGGCAAACTGATGCTCCTGAAATCCAATTACCTGCTGCAGCGCAACATTGACTTCGGAATCGAGACGACTCTGGCGACAAGGAGTCTCAAGCGGACACTGGACCTCGCGAGAGAACACGGCTACAACATCACGCTCCTGTATTTCTGGCTCAAGTCTCCGGAACTTGCAATAGAGCGGGTGCGGGCGAGAGTGGCCGCAGGAGGACATGACATCCCGGAGGGCATCATCAGGCGCAGATATATGGCGGGCCTCCACTATCTGTTCAACGACTATATCCCCGCAGTGGACCGGTGGATCATCGCAGACAACTCTGAAATTCCGTTCCGTGTGGTCGCACAGGGGCGGAAAGACCTCATCACAATCAGGGACCGGGCCACATACGAGCAGATAAAGGCCCTAGCGGACAATGATATTGGACAAATCCGATGATACAAGACAAGCAATATTATCTCGACACTTTCAAGGTCGGCATACCCGAGATGGAGAAACTCACGGAGCTGTCTCTGGTCCATGGCGGGGACTACAGCGACCTGTATTTCGAGAACAGTGTCAATCAGACGCATCAGCTCATTGACGGACAGGTGTCCGCCGGTGCGCTCAACATAGATTACGGTACCGGAATACGTGTCCTGTGCGGAGAGAAGACAGGATATGCCTATTCCGAGAGCACCGACTTCAGCGACATGGCCGGCGCGGCGAAAGCGGCATCGGCCATAGCCATGGGCACGGCCTCGTCTCCTACCGCTCCGGTAGATACCAGAAGCATCGGCGCGACTTATACCCCGCAGGCTTCCAACGGCGGCAGGCTTGTCAGAAGGCTGTATCCCGGTGCTCCGAATCCGGCGGCCGACAGATACCCCGTCATCAGCGACTGGAGAAGCATCAGTCCGGGAGTCGCCGCGGAATGGCTGTACAAGATGGAATCTCTCATCCGCCGGAAAGACAGCCGGATAGCATCCGTCATCTGCACGCTTTCGAGCCAGATGAGCGACTATCTGATGTTCAACTCTTTCGGCGAGCTCAAATACGAGACCCGTCCGCTGACCACGCTTCAGGTGTCGGCAGTGCTCGAGAGCGGAGGGAAGAAGATACAGAGAAACAGTTCCAGAAGTTTCAGGATGGGAGCGGAGATGCTTTCCGAGGCTCTTCTCTCCGAGCTGGCGGATGCGCTGCTCGGCAATGCCGATGCGGCATTCGAAGCCCGCAGGCCCAAAGGCGGCTCCATGCCGGTGGTGATGGGTGCCGGAGCATCCGGAATATTGCTGCACGAGGCGATGGGACATGCGTTCGAGGCCGACTTCAACAGGAAAGGGCAGTCGATATTTTCCGGCAAGATGGGGACAAGAGTATGTTCCGAAGGCATCAACATAGTGGATGACGCCACGATCAGGGGATGCCGGGGCTCTCTCAATTTCGATGACGAAGGCGTCCCGGGACAGAGGACGATGATGGTGGAGGACGGCATCCTGACTTCGTATCTGCACGACCGCATCAGCGCGAAATACTATGGCGTGGCACCCACCGGGAACGGGCGCAGGGAGACATTCCGCTCAAGCCCCATTCCGCGCATGCGCACGACATATATGGAAAGCGGCGGCTCTTCGCCGGATGACATCATCGCATCGGTCGCCGGCGGCATATTCGTGGACGAGTTCAGCAACGGCCAGGTGAAAATCGGCGAGGGCGACTTCACCTTCTATGTCAAGAGCGGTTTTCTGATCGAGAACGGCCGGCTCACGATGCCGATAAACGATATCAACGTCATAGGCAACGGCCCGCAGGCATTGTCAGACATCATCGCCGTCGGCAACGACTGCACCATCGACAACAGCGCATGGACCTGCGGAAAAGGCCAGTCCGTGCCTGTCTCCTGCGGCATTCCTACGGTCCTCGTCAGAAGCCTTCTGGTGGGAGGGGAGTGACCGGAAGTCAAATCGGAAGTTGTTTTGAAAATGAATCGGGAATCTTACAGCAATCCTTTCGCATACGCCATCTCCGAAAAAGAGAAGGCCATAGCCGACAGAAGCGTGGAAATGGCGCTGGCCGCCGGCGCGTCCGCCGCACAGGTGACGCTTGACAAAGCTCAGACCGAGCTTATCGCCCATCTGGACGGGGAACTGGACAATGTCCGGCGCACGGGCGACAGAGCATTGACCTTCAAGCTTTTCGTCGACGGGAGATATGGGGTTTTCTCCACCAACAGGATTGACGATGAAAACCTCGGAGATATGCTGCGCAGAGCGGTGGAAAATGTCCGTCTCCTCGCTCCGGACCCGTTCAGGAGGCTTCCGGACATCGCCGACACGGCAAAAGACGCGATAAGGGGAGATGAGATGGAGCTGTGCTGGGAAGGCTATGACAGCGTCACCGGAGAGCAGAAAATCGGCATCGCCAAAGGCACGTCAGTCTATGCGGAAGCCGGCAGAGGCGACATCCCGGAAGGATTGGGGACCGCCTCCGGATGGAAGCTCATCTCCGAGGAGACCGAATACAACAACACATTCACGGATACCTACCTGACGGACTCCAACGGGACACGGTGCCGGCAGATGGAGACATCCTTTGAAATATGCAGCCAGTGCACGGTGGAAGACGCCTCCGGAAACAAATTCAGCGGCCTGTGGTGGGACTATGACATACGTCCGTCATTCCCGGATCCGAAACGGTGCGGATGGGAAGCCGTACGGCAGGCCGTCATGCAGATCGGAGCGTCCGCCCGGAAAAGCGGCCGTTATACGATGGTCGTTGACAGACGTGTGGCGGGGAAGCTTGCCGCCCCTGTCTTCAAGGCCCTCGAAGGAAGGGCGATCCAGCAGAAGTCATCATTCCTTGTCGGGACCCTCGATACGGGCGTGTTCGGAGACGGGCTCACTATCATCGACAGGCCGAGAGAGAAAGGCAAGTGCGGCTCCATTCTGTTCGAGCAGGACGGAAGAGCCTGTCTGGACAGGGACATCATCACAGAAGGAGTTGTCAGGGAATATTTCATCAGCACCTACATGTCCGGCAAGATGGGCGTCCCGGCGACTTCCGACACAGCCAACAGACCGGTGCTGCTGCCGTATGTGTCCGGAGACAAGGCGCTCACGGACAGGCTCCGCACCGGAGAGGCCGGCCTCGGGCTGGAAGGCATCCTGAAGCTGTCAGGCGACGGAATACTCGTCACCGGGTTCAACGGAGGCAACTGCAACGACGCCACCGGCGATTTTTCCTACGGAATAGAAGGATTCCGGTTCAAAGACGGAGTGATCACATCCCCAGTCGAGAGCATGGTCATCACCGGCAATATGATAAGCCTGTGGAACAGCCTTGCGGCCGCAGGGACGGATCCGATGAACGGAATGAGTCGGCAGATACCGACACTGGCATTCGGGGATGTCGTCTTCAGCGCTTCGTGACAGGAGTCCGGCCCGCCGGAGACGATGCCGTTTGTCGGAGTTTTTGCGTATCTTCGCACCACATTTCAAGACAGATTCTGAAAGTAGCCGCATATGCACGTAGCCGTTGTCATACTCAATTGGAACACAGTCAATTATCTGAAACAGTTCATCCCAGGGCTTCTGAAATCCATGGAGGGGGAAGATGCTGAGCTCATCGTCGCCGACAGCGCATCCGATGACGGCTCGATGGAGATGATGGCCGAGTGTTTCCCGGACGTCAGAAGGATTGTCCTTGAGAACAATTTCGGATTCACCGGCGGATACAACAGAGCCCTCGCATCCGTGGATGCGGACTATTTCGTCCTTCTGAACTCGGACATCGAGGTATCGGATGGATGGCTCGGACCTCTTGTGCGGACTCTGGACAGCTCTCCTGAAGTGGGAGCCTGCGCACCCAAGCTGCACTCGTGGTTTGAGCGGGACAAGTTTGAATATGCCGGAGCAGCCGGCGGATACATCGACAGCTTCTGCTTCCCGCTGTGCCGAGGCAGGATAATGGGCAGAGTGGAGAAGGACAGCGGCCAGTACGACAGCCCGGCCGACGTGTTCTGGGTCACAGGAGCCTGCCTTGCAGTCCGCCGCAGCTTGTTTGAACAGCTCGGAGGCCTGGACAGCAGGTTCTTCGCGCATATGGAGGAAATCGATCTCTGCTGGAGAATCCAGCTTGCAGGCTACCGTGTCCGTGTCGTGCCCGACTCCGTGGTGTACCACATAGGCGGAGGGACACTGCCGCAGAACTCGCCCCGGAAGCTGAAGCTCAACTACAGGAACAATCTGCTGATGATGGAGAACAATCTGGCCTTGACCTATGGTCTCGAAGAGTTGCACCGCAGACGCAGGGAAGGCCGGAGCATTGACACCGGCAGCATCGCGGCAAAAGCCGTCCGCAAGGCTTCCGGAAAGATCTTCCGGAGGATGGCCATTGACGGGCTCTCCGGTATCGCATACCTGCTAATGTTCAAATGGGACTATTTCAAGGCCGTAATCGAGGCGCACAGAGAGTTCAGGACACTGTCGCACAAACCCGATGCAGCCTCCGTGGCAGCCCGACTGGCCGGCAGCGGCGAAGTCCGCGTCAGGGGGATCTATGACAAGTGGATGATCCCGAGAGCATTGATATTGAGGGACAGGATATTTTCATCAGTAAGGAATTATTTTGCGCAGCGGAAGGATGACGGAGCCGTCTGACAGGCAAATCGGGCCGGCGGTGGCTTTCCGTCACAGGTTCAAAAGACAAACATATGGTAATCATCATTGAAGGAGCCGGAGAAGTGGGCTCGCACCTTGCGAAGATGCTCAGCAGCGAGGCAAATGACATCACGGTCATAGACTGCGATCCGGAGAGGCTGTCCAAGCTCAGGACGTCGGCGGATGTCGTCACCATCGGCGGGAATCTTTCTTCGCTGAAAGTGCTGCGGGACGCCGGCGTGCAGAACGCCGACCTGTTCATCGCCGTCAACCCGTCCGCATCGCAGGATGTCAACATAGTCAGCGCCCTTCTGGCCAAGAAACTCGGATGCAAAAGCGTCTGCGCCCGGATCAACAATGAAGAGTACATGTCCTATGAGAACAAATATCTGTTCACGGACATGGGCATCGACTTGATGATATATCCGGAAAAGATAGCGGCAGGCGAAATCTCCGAGATTCTCAGAAGGACATCCTCCTCCGAGTCAATGGATTTTGCACGCGGGAAGCTTCAGCTTTCGATATTCCGTCTGGAAGAGGACTCCCCTGTCATCGACATGAAAGTGGCCGAATTCGCGGCGGCGCTCTCCACGGGCGTGCAGTTCAGGGTCATAGCGATCTCACGGGAGAACCGCACCATAATCCCGAAGCACGACACCCGTCTGAAATATCACGACCTCGTATTCATCATCACCACAAGAGAAGGTACGGGGACGATAATGGACTTCCTCGGCAAGAGCAGCGTCGATGTGAAGAATGTGATGATCCTGGGGGCCGGCGCAATCGGAGAGATGGTCGCGAACGGCATCAGCCGTCAGGTGGAGACCGTGAAAGTCATCGACGCCGACAAGATCCGGTGCATGGAACTGAGCGAGAACACTGATGACAACGTACTGGTGGTGAACGGAGACGGGAGGGACTCGGACTTCCTTCTGGAAGAGGGCATCTGCGACTATGACGCTTTCGTGGCCGTGACCGGAAATGACGAGGCCAATATCCTCGCCTGCGTGGTGGCGAAGAAATTCGGCGTGGAGAGGACCATAGCCGAAGTCGAGAACATAGAGTACATGCATCTCGCCGATGAGATGGGGGTGGACGCCGTCATCAACAAGAAGCTCATCACGGCCGGCAGAATCTTCAAGATGACGCTGAGCAACAAGGTGCGGTTCATCAAATATATGAGGGGGACTGATGCGGAAATCCTCGAATACATAGTCGCTCCCGACAGCACAATCACCAGGAAATCCCTGAAAGACACCGACTTCCCGCAAGATGCGATCATCGGCGGCGTCATCCGGGGCAATGACTATTTCATCGCGGTCGGCGACACCCGCATAGAGGCATACGACAGAGTGGTGGTATTCGCCCTTCCGTCAGCCGTCAAGGAAGTGGACAGGTTCTTCAAATAGCCTCCCGGACGGGCACCGCATCCCCTACATGGTAAAAACAGTAATAGCTATCTCGCTGATAATCATCGAAATAGCTATTACTGTCAGTGATCCCAATAGGATTCAAACCTATAACCTTTTGATCCGTAGTCAAATGCTCTA
>CAVECU010000006.1:4959-26124 GCA_963614015.1 uncultured Eubacteriales bacterium | reverse complement strand
CCCCGACGCTCTGATAGTAGCGGATCATTTCCCTTACCTCAGTCTCGCTGAATCCGAGCATCATATTGAAATCGGGGTCGAGGGTGAGGGATGTGGCGATGTTGTAGCCGCTCGTCACATCGTCCATTGTCACGGGACTCACGCCCATCATCAGTATGCGGTCGAAGTTCGGCTTGAAGAGTTTGAACACGTCGCGGTAGAAGCCTTCGGCGTGTGTCATCGCGTGATAGACCTCCTCGCCCTCGACATTGAGGACGGTGTTCGTGAAATTGTCGTACTCGTCAACAATCAGATAGAGCTTTATGCCTCTTCTTTTTGCCTGCAGGGTGATGTGGTCAAGCTTTGAACGGAAATCCGACTTTTTCTCCACATCGGCGGCGAAACCGTCGTAATAGAACCGCTCGTACCTGTACGCGAAATCGTCTATCACCGCGCCCGTGCGGCTGTTGAAGCGGTCGAACAGGCTGTTCATATCGCCCCCGACCTGCGAGAAGTCGAGATACAGCACCTGGAACCCTCCCATCAGCGGAGTCGGCCTGTCCTCAATCCACAGACCGGAAAAAAGGCTGCTGAAATTGTCCTTCTCGCAGACATCATAGTAGTACCGCATCATCGACAGGAAAAGGCTCTTCCCGAAGCGTCGCGGTCGGATGAGGAACAGAAAATGTCCGGCAGCTTCCATTTTCGGAAGATACATTGTCTTGTCGACATAATAAAGGTCTTCTTTGCGCACCTGCGCGAAGTCCGAAATCCCGTAGGGAATAAGCTTGTATGATGCCATAATCGACTCTATCTAAATATGAATCTGTCCTAATCTGTTACAATTCCCCTGTCAAAAAAGATACTGACAACCGCACAAAAGTACAAAAAATCAATGAAATGCGGTGACAGCTCATTTTCGGATGTTTGCAAACTTCGAAAAACACATATTTCTCATTGGTACTTTTTGCGGAATCTTCGTTATTGTTTGTGGAGGCAGAAAGTCTGCCCCGAGATAACTAAAAACGCATACTATACATAGTCCTTACGGTGGAAGCGGCGCCTGTTCTTCCCGGGGATTTCAAAACAGCTTCTCAATATCCGCCAAAAATGAGTAACTTTACGGATTCCAAAACGAAATTCCATATGCGAGACTTGTTTCTGACCAACACCCTGACACATAAGAAAGAATTGTTCGTGCCGATACATCCCGGACGGGTGGGGATGTATGTGTGCGGCCCTACCGTCTATGGGGATGCCCATCTGGGGCACGCAAGGCCGGGGGTTACGTACGATGTGCTTTTCAAGCTTCTGCGGCATCTCGGATACAAGGTGCGTTACGTACGCAATATCACCGATGTGGGGCATCTGGAGCACGATGCTGACGAAGGCGAGGACAAGATCGCCAAGAAAGCGAGGCTCGAGCAGCTTGAACCGATGGAAGTGGTGCAGACCTACACGTTCCGCTATCATGAAGCCATGAGGAGGCTCAATGTCGCCCCGCCGTCCATCGAGCCGAGGGCTTCAGGGCACATAATCGAGCAGATCGAGACGGTGCGGCGCATTCTGGATGCCGGATATGCCTATGTCAGCAACGGGTCGGTGTATTTCGATGTGGCGGCATACGACAAGAAATATCATTATGGCATTCTGTCCGGCAGGACCCTGGAGGACACGCTGGAAGGTACGAGAAGTCTCGACGGGCAGGGCGACAAGCGTGCGCCGTATGACTTCGCTCTGTGGAAAAAGGCTGAGCCTCAGCATATAATGAAGTGGCCGTCTCCTTGGGGCGAGGGATTCCCAGGATGGCATCTGGAGTGCTCTGTGATGGGAGAAAAATATCTCGGAAGCGAATTTGACATCCACGGCGGAGGAATGGATCTGATGTTCCCGCACCATGAATGCGAAATCGCCCAGAATGAAGCGTCCAGAGGCACCCGGGGCGTGCATTACTGGGTCCACAACAACATGATCACCATCAACGGACAGAAAATGGGCAAGTCGCTCGGCAACTTCATCACTCTGCCGCAGCTGTTCGCCGGGGACCATCCCAAGCTGGAGCAGGCCTATTCGCCTATGACTGTCAGGTTCTTTATTCTTCAGGCGCACTATCGCAGCACTCTCGACTTCTCCAACGAGGCTCTGTCGGCTGCCGGTAAAGGATATGCCAAGGTGATGCAGGCTGCTCATGATCTGCGGGCGATCGCTTCCGCCGCAGGCATTTCATCGGACGTCAAAGGCTCTTTCGGCGATGACGCGGCGGCGCTGGAATATGGAGAATTCATCGAGAATACGGCACCTGACACCTGCCCGGCCGACAGCGGGGAGGTGAAAGCGATATTCGACGGAGTCTATTCCGCCCTGTGTGACGACCTCAACACTGCGGTGGCTCTGTCCCACATCTTTGATGCTGTGAGACTTGTCAATACGGAGAAGGAGAAGAAAGGCACCCTGTCCGGCGGAGATGTGAAGACGCTGCTCGGCCTGTTCGATGACATAGTCTATGGCGTGCTGGGTCTGGTGGACGAGTCCGGCGACTCGGGCAAGGCGGGAAAGACCATCGCCGGCCTCATGGATATGGTCATCGAGGAGCGGGCCAAAGCCAAGGCCGCCAGGGACTGGGCTGTAAGCGACAGCATCAGGGACCATCTGAAAGCGCTCGGGATAGTCGTCAAAGACACCAAAGACGGCGCCGAATGGACAATGGAGTAGCTTCAAGATTTTCATATGAAACTGATTTCCTGGAATGTCAACGGCCTCAGGGCCTGTGCGGGCAAGGGCTTTGCGGAGTCGTTCAAGGCCCTGGACGCCGATGTGTTCTGTCTGCAGGAGACCAAGATGCAGGAGGGCCAGCTCGATCTGGAGTTTGAGGGGTACGAGTCTTACTGGAACTATGCCGAGAAGAAAGGCTATTCCGGGACGGCCGTCTATACCAGGGTGGGGCCCGTTTCGGTCACATACGATATGGGCGTTCCCGAGCACGACCATGAAGGCAGGGTTATCACCGCCGAATATGACGATTTCTACCTTGTCTGCGTCTATGTGCCCAATTCTCAAGAAGATCTGAAGCGTCTGGACTATCGGATGCGGTGGGAAGATGATTTCAGGACGTATCTTTGCACATTGGCGGAGAAGAAGGGTGTCGTGGTCTGCGGAGACCTCAATGTCGCCCACGAAGAGATCGACCTCAAGAATCCCTCATCCAACAGGCGCAATGCCGGGTTTACCGACGAGGAGAGGGGCAAGTTCTCGGACTTGCTTGGCGCCGGATTCATCGACACGTGGAGAATGCTGAACCCCGGGACCGTGAAATATTCCTGGTGGTCATACCGTTTCCGCTCGCGAGAGCGCAATGCCGGATGGCGGATAGACTATTTCCTCGTGTCGGCATCGCTTGCGGGAAGAATCTCCGGTGCGGAGATTCACAATGAGATATATGGATCCGACCATTGCCCGGTGGAACTCGTGTTGAAAACTTCGGGAGAAAATCAGGGAAATCCCTTTTGAAATATCCGTTGAATCGGAGTATATTTGTGTCCGTCCGTAAGACACCTTTCCACCCCGGGCATCCGGACGGAAAGGGGAAATCATTTCAAAACAGTTTCTGAACCAAATGCAGGATATTATGAGAGTCGGTATCATCATGGGTTCCACGAGTGACTATGAAGTCATGTCCGGGGCGGAGGAGATACTGACGGCTCTCGGCATTCCGTTCGAGAAGAAGGTGGTGAGCGCCCACAGGACTCCGGAGCTTATGTATGAATATGCCGGGAGTGCAAAAGAAAGAGGCCTGAGCGTGATAATAGCGGGAGCGGGAGGGGCGGCCCATCTGCCGGGAATGGTGGCGGCGCTGACGACTCTGCCTGTCATCGGGGTTCCGGTGAAGTCGAGGGCGTTGAACGGGCTTGACTCGCTGCTGTCCATAGTGCAGATGCCCGCCGGCGTGCCTGTCGCCACGGTGGCCATCAACGGGGCCAAGAATGCGGCTCTAATCGCCGCCTCGATAATAGCGCTCCAGGATGAGGGGGTGGCCTCCGCGCTGGAGAAATTCCGACAGCAGCAGACGAAGTCGGTGCTTGAAGCGCAAATCTGATCACCTGAAACAAGCGGACTCCAAATGATTGAAAAAATAGGAATAATCGGTGGCGGGCAACTCGGTCTTATGATTGCAGAGGAAGCTCACCGCCAGGGTGCGGCCGTCTATGCGCTTGACCCGGCTCCGGATGCTCCGGCGTTCGCGGAGTGTGACGGACATATCGTGGCGGAGTATGATGATATCGAAGCTCTGGAGAGACTCGGCAGGGAGACGGATGTCCTCACCTATGAATTCGAGAATGTGCCCGGCGATGTCCTCAGGCATATTGAAAACAAGTTCAGCATCCCGCAGGGGATTGCGCCTCTTCTGGACTCCCAGGACAGACTGCGCGAGAAGAACAACGCAAGACGCGGAGGCCTGCCGGTGCCGGAGTATATCCCGTTGCCTGCCGTCTCGGCCGCCGAGGATTGCACGTGCGTCCCGGAAGTGGCCTGTGAGGCAGGCTTCAGACCGCTCACCGATGAGGAGCGCTATGCCGAATTGAAGGCGGCGGTCTCCGCGCTCGGTGTGCCGTGCGTACTCAAGACCAGAAGGCTGGGCTATGACGGTCACGGGCAGGCCGTGATACGCCGTGAAGAAGACATCCGCCCGGCTGCGGATATGCTCCGTGTTCCCTGCATTCTGGAAGCCTTCGTGCCGTTTGACTGGGAATGCAGCGTGATAATGGTGCGGGACGCCGTGGAGACGATAGCCTTCCCGGTGGGACGCAACATCCACAAGGACGGTATCCTGGACCTGTGCGTCGTGCCGGCTCCGGGACTTGGCATGCCCCGGGACGGGAGCGCCGCGCCTGTGCGCTCTGACCTTGAGAAGAGAATGGTGAGGGCCTGCACGGACTTCATGGCTTCCTGCGGATACCGGGGGATTCTTGCCGTCGAGCTCTTCGTGCAGGGCGATGACTTCGTGTTCAACGAGATGGCCCCGAGACCGCACAACAGCGGACACTACACAATAGAGGGCTGCACGGCGTCACAATATTCCGAGCTGTGCCATTTCCTGCTCGGGAAGCCTCTGGCGCATCCGCGTCTCAAGGCACCGACAGTCATGAAGAACATCCTCGGACAGGATCTGGATACGGCTTGGGACGTGGTCCGGAAGGCCTGCGGCATGGCTTCTGGCATCGCGGACGGGAGCGTGAGCAATATGGCGCGGGGAGACAACGCCTGGAACGGGCAGGCCGGGGAGGGGACATTTGTCCATATCTACGGGAAGTCGGAGTCCCGTCCGAAACGCAAGATGGGACACGTGACACTCGTCCCGATGACTTTCGAGGCCTATCGGGAACAGTGGGCGGACAGATGGAAATAAGCGGCGGAGGAAGGATTATTATTTGAAAACTGCTTCTAAAAACAATAGAAAGATGGCGGAAAACTATCGGATTTTTGTCGAGAAATATCCCGAGTTCCAAGTGGAGGCGGGAAGCCTGCTGGCGGAGCTCAACGAGAATCTCCGAATGGAGATGAAATCGCTCCGGCTGCTGAATGTCTATGATTTGTTCGGATTTACACCGGAATTGCTCGAGAAGAGCCGTTACAGCGTGTTCGGCGAGATCGTGACCGACAATGTGACGGACTCCTGCGATCTGTCCGGCAAGAAATATGTCGCCGTGGAATATCTTCCGGGGCAGTTTGACCAGCGTGCCGCCTCGGCGGTGGACTGCGTGCACCTGATCGAGCCGGAGGCTGATGTGCGCATCAAGAGCTCCAAGCTGATAATCCTCGATGCCGACACATCCGATGAGGACATCGCCCGCATCCGGCATTACTATATCAACGCGGTCGAGTCCAGGGAGAAAGATCTCGGCAAGTTGACGGATGCCGAGCTCGCCGCAGTGAAGCCCGTGCCTGTACTGGAAGGGTTCACACAGATGAAAGATGCTGACCTTGAGCCGCTGTGCCGCAAGATGGGGCTGGCGATGAATGCGGACGACCTGAAGGAGGTGGTGCGATATTTCACGGAAGAAGGACGTGACCCCAATGAGACGGAACTCCGTATCCTGGACACATATTGGAGCGACCACTGCCGTCATACCACGTTCACTACCGAGCTGGAAGAGACCGGAGTGGCCGAGTCCTTCATGAAAGAGGAGATTGACGGCACTCTGAAGCTCTATCTCAAGATGCGCAAAGAGTTGGGTAGAGAGGACAAGGGCTTGAACTTGATGGATATGGCCACGATCGGAGGCCGGTATCTCCGCAAAGCAGGGAAGCTGGACGATATGGAGGTGAGCGAGGAGAACAACGCCTGCAGCATCTATGTGGACGTGGATGTGGATGGGAAGACGGAGAAATGGCTCCTGATGTTCAAGAACGAGACCCACAACCATCCTACCGAGATAGAGCCGTTCGGCGGCGCCGCCACCTGTCTGGGCGGTGCGATAAGGGATCCGCTGTCAGGCCGCGCCTATGTCTATCAGGCGATGAGGGTGACAGGGGCAGGCGACATATACAAGCCTGTGTCGGAGACGCTCCCCGGCAAGCTCCCGCAGCGGGTCATCTCCAGGAAGGCGGCTCACGGATATTCGAGCTACGGCAATCAGATAGGCCTCGCCACCACGCACGTGAGGGAGATCTACGATGAGGGCTATGTGGCCAAGCGTCTTGAAGTCGGAGCCGTAGTCGGAGCCGTGAAAGCGGACAAGGTGCGGCGCGAGACTCCCGTCCCGGGTGATGTCGTGCTGCTTCTGGGCGGACGTACCGGCAGGGACGGCATAGGCGGAGCCACCGGATCTTCCAAGGAACATACGGAAGAGTCTCTGGAGACTTGCGGCAGCGAGGTGCAGAAAGGCAACGCTCCCGAGGAGAGGAAGCTGCAGCGTCTGTTCCGCAGGCCTGAAGTCACAAGGCTCATAAAGAAATCCAATGATTTCGGCGCCGGCGGTGTCAGCGTGGCCATAGGAGAGCTTTCAGACGGGCTGGACATATATCTGGACAGAGTGCCGGTCAAATATAGCGGGCTGAATACTACTGAACTGGCAATCAGTGAGTCCCAGGAGCGGATGGCAGTGGTGGTGGAAGCCGGGGACGAAGAGGAGTTCAAGGGATATTGCCGCAGCGAGAATGTGGAAGTGACTCACGTGGCGGATGTCACCGGCACGCAGCGGATGAGGATGTTCAGCGGAGGCAAGGTGGTGGCTGATCTGAGCAGGAAATTCATTGACAGCGCGGGAGCGAAGCATTATGCCAAGGCGGTCATAGCTCCTGTGCAGGAGAAGAACCCGTTTGAACGAGAGGTCGCCGGCGATTCCATAAAGGAGAAGATGATCAGCAACATGGCGGACCCCAATGTCGTGAGCCAGAAAGGCCTCATCGAGATGTTCGACTCCACCATAGGCCGCTCCACGGTGCTTATGCCGTATGGCGGAGAGCTTCAGCTGACCGAGACGCAGGTGTCCGTGCAGAAGCTGCCTGTGGACGGATACACCGACACCGCGAGCATGATGGCATTCGGATTCAATCCTGTCATAAGCAAATGGAGCCCGTATCACGGGGCCGCATATTCGATGGTGGAAGCTTGCGCCAAGGTGGTCGCGGCCGGCGGACGTTATGGGAAGATGCGGTTCTCCTGTCAGGAATATTTCGAGAGAATGACCGGGGATCCGGAAGTCTGGGGCAAGCCTATGGCCGCGCTGCTCGGCTCTCTGAAGATGCAGATGGCTTTCGGGCTCCCTTCGATAGGAGGAAAGGACTCGATGAGCGGGACATTCGGGCACATAAATGTACCTCCGACACTCATTTCGTTCGGAGTCACCACTGTGGATGCTTCCGCCGTCATCTCGCCGGAGCTCAAGTGGGAGGGCAACAAACTGTATCTCATAAAGCATACTCCGCTGCCGGATCATATGCCGGATGTGGAGCAACTCAAGCGGAATTGGCATCTGGTGGAGGAGAAGATCGCTGACGGGGTGATCGTGTCGGCCTGGGCCGTCGGCTTCGGCGGCGTGGCGGAGGGACTCTGCAAGATGTCCTTCGGCAATGCGTTCGGTGTGGACGTCAATCTGCCCGAGGAAGAGCTGTTCAGCTACGGCTATGGCTCGATAATCGTTGAGGCCGAGCGAGATATCGAAGCGGATGACGTGCAGTATCTCGGTATGGTGACTTCCGGGGAGGACGGCTGTATCCGTGTCAACGGGAAGAGCATATCTGTGGACGCATTGCTCCGCAGTGCATTCGACGGCTACGAGAGAGTCTATCCGGCATCTTCCAAGCCGGATATGAAGAGGCTGCTGCCAAAGGGGATGGAGGGCGTCAAGCCATTCAAAGCCAAGAAATTGGATATGAAATACAAGGGGGAGAGGGTGGACTCTCCCGTGGCCTATCTGCCTGTCTTCCCGGGGACCAACTGCGACTACGACACGGCCAAGGCGTTCCGCAATGCGGGAGCGGATGTGAGGATGAGCGTGTTCCGCAATCTTACCGGACAGGATGTGCTGGACTCGATCGATGAGATGAAGAAGAATATCGACACCTGTCACATCCTGGCGCTCTGCGGAGGATTCTCCGCCGGAGACGAACCTGACGGAAGCGGCAAATTTATAGCGAATGTGCTCAACAATAAGAAGATAGCTGCCGCGGTGGAGGCGCTCATCGCTCGCGGGGGCCTTATCCTCGGCATCTGCAACGGCTTCCAGGCGCTGGTCAAGTCCGGACTGCTTCCATACGGCAGATTGGGGGCGGTGACAAAGGATTCGCCTACGCTGTTCCGCAACGACATCAACAGACACATATCCCAGATGGCGTTCACGAGGGTGGCGAGCGTGAATTCTCCTTGGCTCGCCGGGATGACCATAGGAGACACCTATGCAATCCCTGTAAGCCACGGGGAGGGCAAGTTCGTGGTGGCTGACGAGATGGCGAAAGAGCTTTTCGCCGCAGGGCAGGTGGCCTTCAGATATGCGGACCCGATAGACTATGATGTCACGATGGCTTCGCCGTCCAATCCGAACGGATCATATTATGCCATAGAGGGTATCATAAGCCGCAACGGTCAGATACTCGGCAAGATGGGCCATTCGGAGAGATATGAGAAGAACCTTTTCAAGAACATTGCGGCCGATATGCGGCAGCCGCTGTTCGAGAATGCGGTGAGATATTTCAGGGGCGGACAGGACAAGTAGCGGCAGGACTGTTATGCAGAAGACAAATGTCATACACGATGGCGTGTCCATCAAAATCTACGGGACGGATGATCCGGAGAAAGTGATTGTCAATTTTACTGACGACATCACGGCGTATTACAAGATAAAGAAAGCGGTGATCAAGGATAAGGGGCTGTATTGCAACAATATATCCTGCATGATCTTCCGGCATCTCCGCCGGGGAGGCGTACCTGTGCATTTCATTCAGCAGCTTTCCGACACGGAGCAGCTCTGCCGCAAGGTGGATGTGATACCGATCGAATTCATAGTCCGCAACATCATCGCCGGGTCAATGGCCCAGCGTCTCGGACTGCAGGAGGGTACCGTCCCCAAGGAGACAATCTTCGACCTGTGCTACAAAGCGGAGGAACTGGGAGACCCGATAATCAATGACTATCACGCCATGGCTCTGGGGCTTGTGACAAGGGAGGAATTGGACGAGGCCTATCGTCTCACCCGCAAGGTCAATGACATACTTGTGCCGATATTCCGCGGCATAGGGATAACGCTCGTCGATTTCAAGATCGAATTCGGACGCTTGCCGGACGGGTCAATCGTGCTTTCGGATGACATCACCCCGGACAGCGCGAGATTCTGGGATATGGAGACCGGAATGCGTCTGGATAAGGACCGGTTCCGCAGGGACAGCGGACAGGTTGGTACCGCCTACAGAACGGTCTATGAAAGACTTAAGTCTGTGGAAGTATGATATGCACAGAGACGAAGATGTCGGAAAATGAATTATCAGCGATGATGAAAATGGGAAATCAGACAAGAAACGCCGGAGCGGATGCTTTCAGAGGCTTGCACGAAGAGTGCGGAGTGTTCGGAGTCTGGGGCGTGTCAAATGCCCCGGAGATAGCATATTACGGGCTCCATTCGCTCCAGCACAGGGGGCAGGAGGGCTGCGGCATAGTCTCTGTGGACGACGGCGGGCAGCTGCGGCGGGTCAAGGGCCTCGGCCTTGTCACCGAGGTGTTCAACAACGACAACCTCTCCTCTCTGCAGGGCGGCATGGCCATCGGACACGTGCGCTATTCCACTACGGGCGGCGGAGGCATCGAGAATGTGCAGCCGTTTCTGTTCAGGCACAATACGGGCGATTTCGCATTGGCGCACAACGGCAATCTGGTCAATTCCGTGCAGCTGCGGAAATATCTCGAGGACAGGGGAAGCCTGTTCCAGTCAACGTCGGACAGCGAGATTCTGGCGCATCTGATCAAGAAGGATCCTCTGGAGCGCAAGAGCCCCAGGATATTCCCCATAATGGAAGCCCTCAATATGATAGAAGGGGCGTTCGCATTCCTCATAATGACACGGAACAGGATCTATGCCTGCCGGGACAAATATGGCTTGCGCCCGTTGTCGATAGGGCGGCTGGGCGACGGATATGTGCTCAGCAGCGAGACCTGTGCATTCGGAGTCATCGGCGCCGAGTATCTGAGGGATATTGAGCCGGGGGAGATAGTGACCATCGACCATCACGGCATAAGGAGCAGGAAATATTCGGAGTATCAGCGCCATGCGATGTGCGCGATGGAGTATATCTATTTCTCGCGCCCGGACAGCGACATAGAGGGGATGAATGTGCATGCGTTCAGGAAAGAGTCCGGAAGGCTTCTTTTCCGGGAGGCGCCCGCCGATGCGGACATAGTGGTCGGAGTGCCGGATTCGAGCTTGAGCGCGGCGATGGGATATTCCGAGGCCGGCGGACTTCCGTATGAGATGGGACTCATCAAGAACAAATATATCGGGCGCACATTCATCCAGCCTTCGCAGGAGATGCGGGACAAGGGCGTGAAGATGAAGCTCTCGCCTGTCAGGAGCATTGTGGGAGGCAAGAGAGTGGTGCTCATCGATGACTCGATTGTCCGGGGGACCACATCCGGACGCATAGTCAGGATGCTCCGGGAGGCCGGCGCGACGCAGGTTCATGTCCGGATCGCCAGTCCTATGATCAAGTACCCTTGCTTCTATGGCGTGGACATATCCACATACGATGAGCTGCTCTGTGCGCGCAGGACTCTGGAGGAGGCGAGAGACGCCATTGAGGCGGACACATTGGCGTTCCTGTCGGAAAAAGCGCTGTATGAGGCAGGCCGCCGCAGCGATCTGTGCCTCGCATGCTTCAGCGGAGCGTATCCGACGGCGCTCTATTCCAGTCTTGAGGACGCCAACAGGGACGGCAAGTTCTGACAACGGGACCGGACGTGCCCGGCTGACGGGAAGGATGGAAACGGCCTGAGGGGCCGCAATGACAGATTCTAAAACAACAAGATATATGGCAGTAGATTATGAGAAGGCGGGCGTAAACCTCGAAGCGGGGTATGATGTCGTAAGACGTATCAAGAAACATGTGGCCTCGACATCCCGGACGGGAGTTATGGGCGGTATCGGGTCGTTCGGAGGGATGTTTGATCTCTCGGCCCTCAATGTCAGGGAGCCTGTGCTCGTCAGCGGGACCGACGGCGTGGGGACCAAGCTCAAGATTGCATTCGCTATGGACAAGCACGATACCATAGGTATCGACGCCGTGGCCATGTGTGTCAACGATGTTCTTGCGCAAGGTGCCGAGCCTCTGTTCTTTCTGGACTATGTGGCGCTCGGGAGGAATATCCCGTCCAAGGTGGAGGCCATAGTCTCCGGCGTGGCGGAAGGCTGCCGTCAGGCCGGCTGCGCGCTTATCGGAGGCGAGACTGCGGAGATGCCCGGGATGTATGAGGACGGGGAATATGACATCGCGGGCTACACCACCGGTGTGGTGGAGAAATCGAGACTGATCGACGGCTCCAAGGTCAAAGTCGGAGATGTGCTTGTGGGGATCGCCTCTTCCGGCATCCATTCCAACGGGTTCAGTCTCGTGAGGAAGATATTTGCCGATGCGGCTCTCGATCTGCACAAGGTGTATCCGGAGCTTGGCGGCAAACCGCTTGGCGAAGTCGCATTGACCCCGACAAGGATCTATGTGCGCCAGGTGCTGGATGTGATCAGGAATTGCGATGTGCACGGGGTCGCCCATATCACAGGAGGCGGATTTGATGAGAATATCCCGCGCATTCTCCGTGAGGGCCAGGGAATTCATATAGATGAAGGCACCTGGGAGCCGCTGCCGATCTTCGGATTTCTGGAGAGATACGGCAGGATCGACCACAGGGAGATGTACAATATCTACAATATGGGTGTCGGGATGGTGCTGGCCCTGGATGAGTCCGAGGCGCAGAAAGCCATCGGAATCCTTGCGTCCCACGGGGACAAGGCTTCGGTGATAGGCCGCGTGACAGATACCCCGGGAGTGGACATCGCACTTCTTGCATAGGGGGGGGCGAGCGGATTGCAATAAGATGGAAATACAAAACAAATAGTGAAATGAGAGCCTTGATAAGTGTAAGTGACAAGACCGGCGTCGTGGAGTTCGCCAAGGGTCTTGTGGCGGAAGGGTGGGAGATCCTTTCCACGAGCGGTACCATGAAGCTTCTGCGGGAGGCGGGAGTGCCTGTCGTCAGCGTGAGCGACGTGACCGGATTTCCGGAGATATGTGACGGCAGGGTGAAGACTCTGCATCCCAAGATCCACGGGGCCCTGCTTGCCCGCAGGGATGTGCCGGAGCATATGAAGGAGCTGAAAGACAACGGAGTGGAGACCATCGACCTTGTGTGTGTCAATCTCTATCCGTTCCGCGAGACCATCGCCAAGCCCGGCGTGACGATGGAAGATGCCGTGGAGCATATCGACATAGGCGGCCCGTCAATGCTGCGCAGTGCGGCCAAGAACTGGGAATCCGTGACCGTGGTATGCAATCCTTCCGATTACGGGACGGTGCTTTCCGAGATCCGTTCCGAGGGGGATACGACCCGTCAGACAAGGCTTCAGCTCTCGGCGAAGGCCTATACGCATACGGCGGAGTATGATATGGCAATCTCCGCATATATGCGTGCGCAGGCCGGGCTGCCGGAGAAACTTTTCCTCGAATATGACCTCAAGCAGTCCCTCCGCTACGGCGAGAATCCTCATCAGAACGCCGAATTCTTCGCCGGCCCGGTCCCGGAGCCGTTTTCTCTGGCTTCGGCGGAGCAGCTTAACGGCAAGGAGCTCTCCTACAACAATATCCAGGATGCCAATGCGGCACTGAATATCGTGAAGGAATTTGACGAGCCGTTCTGCGTGGGCGTGAAGCATATGAACCCTTGCGGGAGCGCCACCGGCAAGACTGTCGCACAGGCTTGGAAAAAGGCGTATGAAGCCGACAAGACCAGCATCTTCGGCGGCATCGTGGCTGCGAACAGGGAGATTGACTTGGAGACGGCGCAGATGTTGAAGCCGATTTTCCTTGAGATAGTGATGGCTCCGTCCTTTGCGCCGGATGCGCTTGAGCTGCTCCGGACCAAGAAGAATCTGAGGATTCTGAAAGTGGATATGACGCCTGACAATACGGTCCGCCGGCAATATGTCAGCGTGAACGGCGGAATGCTCGTGCAGGACAGGGATGTCAAGACGGTGAAAGTGGAGGCATCGCAGTGCGTCACCGCAGCCGGGCCTACGGAGTCCCAGCTTGCGGATCTGGAGTTTGCCTGGAAAATAGTCAAGCACGTGAAGTCCAATGCTATAGTAGTGGCCAAGGATGGCATGACATACGGCGTCGGCGCCGGTCAGATGAACCGTATCGGCTCAGCCGGGATCGCATTGGAAGAGGCGCGCAAGACATTGTCGGAAGCCGGGAAGGACATCCGCAGTGAAGGTCTGGTGCTCGCTTCCGACGGATTCTTCCCGTTCAACGACTGCGTGGCTCTGGCCGCGGAATATGGCATCAGCGCGATTGTGCAGCCCGGCGGAAGCATCAGGGACGAGGATTCCGTCAAGATGGCGGACGAGAAAGGCATAGCTATGCTCTTCACCGGAGAGCGTCACTTCAAACATTGACACCGCGATGGCTGAGAATACATTGCCCCGCAGGGCGAAAGTGCTGGTAGTCGGCGGAGGCGGACGCGAGCACGCTATTGTGGACGCCCTCTCGCGCTCGCCGAGGGTGGAGAAGATATTCTGCGCTCCGGGCAATGCCGGGATTGCGGCCCAGGCCCGGTGCGTGCCGATAGAAGACACTCAGATAGAGGAGCTTGCCGACTTTGCGGAGCAGAACGGCATAGACCTTACGGTCGTGGGGCCGGAAGTGTCCCTGTCAGCAGGGATTGCGGATGAGTTCGCATCTAGAGGCCTCAAGCTCTTCGGCCCGACAAAGGCGGCGGCGCGGATCGAGTCGAGCAAGGATTTCGCCAAGTCGCTGATGACCAAGTACAATATCCCTACCGCCGCATATCGCACATTTTCCGGATATGCGCAGGCGTCAGAGTATGTGCGTTCCGGGAAATTCCCTGTGGTGCTCAAATATGACGGCCTTGCCGCCGGCAAAGGCGTCGTGGTGGCTGCGGATGAACGGGAGGCCGATGCCGCGCTGAGAGATATGCTCCTTGACGGGAGATTCGGCTGCGGCAAAGTCGTGGTGGAAGAGTTTCTGACGGGGCCGGAATTTTCTCTGCTCTGTTTCGTGAACGGCCTGCAGGTGGAGCCGATGCCTCTCGCCCAGGACCACAAGAGAGCGTTTGACGGAGATGCCGGGCCGAATACGGGCGGAATGGGAGCCTACAGCCCGCTTCCGTTCGTGTCGGAGGAGGATGAAGCCTATGCCTTGGAGCGGATAATGAAGCCGATAGCCGCAGCGATGGTCTCGGAGGGGATTCCGTTCAAAGGCGTGCTTTACGGGGGGCTTATGAAGACTCCGGACGGGATCAAGGTGATCGAGTTCAACTGCCGTTTCGGAGACCCCGAGACAGAGGTGATTCTGCCCCGGCTTGAGTCGGATGTGTTCGAGATCTTTTGGAACGTGGCCTGTGACTTGCCGATACCTCGGCCGGAGTGGTCTTCAGATGCCGTGCTGGGATTTGTGCTGGCATCCAAAGGCTATCCGGGCTTATATAAGAAAGGCTTCGAAATCAAGGGCTTGGACAAGGCTCTGGAAGATCCTTCCGTGAAGGTGTATCATATGGGCACGGGCTTGAAGAAGATCCCTTCGGGAGAGGCTTTCGACAAGGCCGGACATTCGCTTGTCACCGGCGGAGGGCGTGTCCTGATGGTCCTCGCTTCCGCGCCGACGCTGTCCGAGGCCAGGACCAGGGCCCGGGCTGCCGCAGACAAGGTGGACTGCGATAACCTGTTCCATAGGAATGACATAGGTCATCTGGCTCTGGACGGGAAAGAGGGTTGACCGATATGCGCCTTTTCGGGATTCCGAAAAATTCTCCTCGGGAATCCATTATGAGATTTCCATTGAATACGATTCAAACAGATTCCAAATTCCAAAAACAGCTTCAGCTATGGCAAAGATAATCAGCGGGAAAGAGCTCTCCACCTCGCTCAAGGCGGAGATGGCCGCACAGGTGAGTACATTTACCGGGAAATACGGACGGGTGCCGCATCTTGTGGTGATATTGGTGGGGGAGGACCCTGCCAGCCAATCCTATGTGCGCGGCAAGGCCAAGGCTTCCGAGCTGGTCGGGATCAGGAACACGACGATTCTCAAGCCCGCCGGGACTTCGGAGGAGGAGCTGCTTGAAATCATCGCGGGGCTTAACGCCGATGCCGCCGTGGACGGAATCCTGGTGCAGCTGCCGCTTCCGAAGCATATATCCGAGGAAAAAGTCATCGCGGCCATTGACATAGACAAGGATGTGGACGGATTCCATCCGCTCAACGTCGCCGCCCTCTGGCAGAAGAAGCCGTGCACCGTGCCGTGCACGCCCAAGGGTATCATACGTATGCTTGACCGTGCCGGAGTGGAGATACAGGGGAAGAGGGCTGTAGTGATAGGCCGCAGTCAGATTGTGGGGCTTCCGGTCGCGAAGCTGCTGCTGGACAGGAACGCTACTGTGACCGTCTGCCACAGCAGGACGGCGGATCTGCCGTCTGTGACACGTTCCGCTGAGATATTGGTGGTGGCGATCGGGCGGCCGAGATTCGTGACTGCGGATATGGTGGCTCCCGGTGCTGTCGTCATCGATGTCGGCGTCAACCGCGATCCCGAGACCGGAAAGCTCTGCGGTGATGTGGATTATGCCGCCGTCGAGCCTATGGCGTCGGTGATCTCGCCTGTTCCCGGCGGTGTCGGCCCGATGACCATTACGTGCCTGATGGAAAACACTATCGAACTTTTCCTGAAAAAAGTTCGATAGTGCAGTGTGTTCTATTTATTTTCTTTCAGCTTGTGCAGGGTGCTGAGATATTCCAGGCCCACGACAAGAGCGATACCGATGATGGCCCAGATGATGGCCCCTGGTATCTGAAGATCGAAATTCTCCTTGAGATTCATTCCTACCGACAGGAGTGTCTCCACAGCCGTATGTGAGGCTTCGGCGTCCATTCCGCTTCTGAGGAACTCCGCCTCGGCGACAGCCGTCATGTCGTTCCAAGGCCATATCTTGACGAGCGCTCCGATGACGAAGCCCACGAGAATCAGCATTGTAGGCCTCTCGGCTTTGCGGAGCAGCCAGTGCAGGAACTTGGAGAATCCCAGTATGCCTATGATGCAGCCGAGCGCGAACACCGTCAGTACCGGGATGTTCAGCGTGTCCAGCGCAGTCATTATGTAGTCATATTTGCTGAGGATGACCAGGATGAAACTGCCGGAGATGCCCGGGAGGATCATCGTGCAGATGGCGATCGCCCCGCAGAGGAAGATGAACCACAGGTCGTCCGGCGTGGATGTGGGCGACAGCGTGCAGATGACGACGCCCAGCAGTATGCCGATGCCGAAAAACAACATATCGACGGACTTCCAGCCTTTGATGTCATAGATCATATATACGGAGGACGCGATGATCAGACCGAAGAAAAAGGCCCAGGTCTGTACCGGGTAATAGTCCATCACATAGACCATAAGCTTGGCGAGAGAGAATATGCTGATGAGGACTCCGATGAGAAGGGACAGCATGAATCCGCCGTGGATCCTCTCCCAGAATCCGCGGAAATCACCTTTCAGCAGAGCTTTCCACGTAGGTATCTCTATGAGTGAATTCAGCGATTCGATTATTTCAGAAAAAATGCCGGTGAGAAGGGCGATCGTGCCGCCCGATACTCCCGGAATAACATTTGCGGCTCCCATCGCGAAGCCCTTCACTCCCGTAAGAATGCGTGTTTTCAGTAGTGTCATAAGAATACTTGAGATGATTATCCTATTTTTTCGAGATATTTCGTGATTTCGGCAAATGCTTCTTCCGATGAGAGATTCCGTGATGCGGAATCTTCCACTATGAGGTCGAATATATGCCCCGGCAGCTGTCTTCGCCCGATCTTGAATTTTGCGGCGGAGCACACGGCCAGATATGTGACCGGGAAACCGGTGTTGTCAATCAGTGAGATGAACAGGTCATTCCCGCTTCGGAGCATCATGCCTGCCGCGCCTCCCGCGGGACGGCCGTACCAGGTGAGGTCTTCTCTAAGGAGAGTGTTGTCCGGGGCGGGCGCCTGCCGCTCCTCTTTGCTTCTCTTTCTGAGGTCGAAGAAAAATATGTCAGTCCTGATGCCTTTGGTCTTGAAATAGGCCCGGGCCGCAGCTGCGCATCTGTCCGAGCCGTCACTTTCCGCATCGATGAATATGGATGCGCTCCTGATTCCGGACAGAGGGACCAGCCCCGTCACGGAGTGGCTGGCGTTTCTGCGCAGACATCTGTTCCTGAAGATGTTCTTGATGAAGTCAATCATTTGCGGCGGTCTGCTGATGAGTGCAACCATCTGCGCCTGCAAAAGTCCTGCCGCAGGATGCGAAAAGCTCGCGGAGCTCCTGCTTGGCGGCTTTCCATCTCGGGATGTCGATCTTGGTGCCGATCACTTCCACGACCTTGGCGGCTATGATCGAGCCGGCTTCTCCGCAGGCCTTGAGCGGCATTCCGAGGGCGTGGGCGAATATGAACCCGGCCGCATAAGTGTCACCTGCTCCGGTGGCGTCAACGGGAGCGGCGGGCCGGGCCTCTATGAAGTGGTATTCGTCCCCGCTTCTGAGCATCGAGCCGTCCTTGCCTATCTTGACCACCGCGATCTTGCAGTGTCTGGCGATTTCATCCACGGCCTCCCGGGGGGACATCTTCGTGAACGCCTTGGCTTCGCTTTCATTGGCGAAGACGATGTCCACATAGCGGTCCACGATATCGTGGAGGAACGCATCGTTGGATTCGACCACGTTGTAGGAGGCCATATCCAGGGAAATGATGCATCCGGCCTTGTGTGCAAGCTCCACAGCCTTGCGGATGAGACCTTGATTCTGAACCAGATATCCTTCTATGTGGAAATAGTCATATCCCTGGAAATACTCTTCTTTCAGATCTTCAGGCACCATTTCCAGAGCGGCGCCCATATAGTTGGCGAATGTACGTTCGGCATTGGCCCCCGACACGAAGACCATCGAGCGTCCGGACGGATTCCTGCCCTTGAGCAGGGTCGTCTTCACGCCATATTGCTCCTCGTCGCTCCTGAACAGATGTCCGAGCTCGTCCTCGCCCACTTTTCCGATGAATGCCGACGGCATCCCGAGTATGGCGGTGCAGGTGATGGTGTTGGCTGCGGAACCGCCCGCGACGTAGTGGAGTCCGTAAGGCTTGAGGCTCTCGAAAATCTTGTTTCCGGTCTCCATGTCCACAAACTGCATGCTGCCCTTTGGCAGGTGGTACATTTTCAGAAACGAGTCGTCAGGCAATACCGCAAGAATGTCTGTCAGTGCGTTGCCTATTCCCAAGATTGATTTCATCGCTCCTCCTCTGATTCTTGTCAGTGATTGCAGATCTTCGAGGAATCGACAGTGAAATCGTTCCCTGCGGCCGGTCTGAACTTGCCTCTGGCCGCCAGGAAGTCCACCAGCTCTTCCGCCGTCAAGTTCTCCGCACAGCATGTGTAGAATCTCTCCTGCCGTCCGAATCGGGCGATTATCGCTTCTGTCAGCTCTTCTCTGGATGAATAGCTGTTACCCTCCATCATGTGGAGTACTTCGTGTCCGTGTATCATATCGGCCGCTAAGATAGCCAATATTTTCGGATTCCCCCGCCGGGGGCGGGCCTATTTCTTTGTCCAGAAGCGCTCTATTTCCTCCAAAGTCTTGCCTGTGGTCTCAGGGACACATTTCCACATTATGAGGAGATACGGGATGCACATGAATGCGAACAGGAAGAACGTCCCCGCAGGGGTGAGCGTCTCGAGCATCCATGGGGTGAGCTGTCCTATGAGGTATGTGCCTATCCAGAGGGCGAGACCGGCTATGCTCATCGCGATGCCGCGGACTCTGTTGGGGTACATCTCGGAGAGCAGCACGAACACTACGGCGCTGATCGAGATGGCCGTGCAGAACACATAGAGCAGGAAGAATGTCAGCAGGAACCATGTCGGAAGAATCTGCGGGATGCAGAAGTACAGGCCGATCATCAGCAGGCAGGCGATCATTCCGCCCACGCCCCACCAGACAAGTTGTTTGCGGCCCACCTTGTCGATGATGAGCAATGCGATCACCGTGGTGAGCATATTCACGACGCCCACAAGAACAGTCGAGAACATCGATCCGTCGCTTGACAGGCCGGCGTCGCTGAAGATTTTCGGGCCGTAGTAGAGTACGGCGTTCACTCCCATGAACTGGCCGAGGATGGCGATGGCGCATCCTATGAGCACAGCCTTGAAGATGCCGGGCTCAAGGAGCGTTTTCCATTCGGACTTGACCTCCCCGGAGATTGACTCCCGGGTCAGGGCGATCTGATTTTCGACTTCCTCGCGGCTTGTGAATATTCCTCCGAGAATCTTCGCCGCCTTTTCTCCGCGCCCTTTGGTGATGAGCCAGCGCGGGCTCTCCGGGATGAAGAAGATCACCAGAAGGAACAGCAGATCCGGGATGGTCTCGTATCCGAGCATTCCTCTCCAGTATTCGGAGTTGAAGATTCTTGTCCAGAGGTCAGGGGCGGTCGAGTCCACATCTGCACCTCTGAGCACGAACCAGTTGATCAGGTAGGCCAGCAGGAAACCTATGGTGATGGCCAGCTGGTAGAGCGACACGAGAGAGCCTCTCTTCTGCGCCGGGGCGATCTCGGAAATGTAGATCGGGGAGACAATCGACACTATTCCTATGCCGAATCCTCCGACGATCCTGAATATCACCAGCTGGTCGAAGTCCCGGCATACGGCGCATCCGATGGCCGAGACGCTGAACAGAAGAGCTGATATGAGCATGGTCATCTTCCTTCCGAGGCTGTCGCTCATCATCCCGGCGATAATCACGCCGAGAATCGAGCCTATCAGGGCGCAGCCCACGTACCAGCCCTCGGCTATCGTGTTGAGCTGAAACTGGTTCTTGACAATCTCGGTCGTACCGGAAATCACTGCGGTATCATAGCCGAAAAGGATTCCTCCGATCGCCGCTACGACGGCCAGGAACACGACCCGGCTCATATTTATGCTCTTGTCCATATATTAATGCATATCAAAATATTCCATATACCGGTCATAGAGGTGACCTGCCTGAAGATAGGCCGACTGCGGGCTCATGAAGTGCGGGAACTCGAAGGTGATGGCCTTGTCGTAGCCGCAGCGTGCGGCCGCCTCCAGCTTCATCCTGAGCTTGTCGAACTTGATCGGAAGGAAGTCGATAGGCATGTCGCGGTCAAAGCTCTCGGCATTGGTCCAGCACTGCATTCCGTATCTGTCGGCCAGCTTCTTGTTGACCGAGAAGAAGGCGTCAAGCTCATCGTAGTCAATGTGCCCGTCCTGGAAAGCGCAGGCGTCAACAACATCGTGGATGCCGTCGAAGATTTCGTTCCACTCCTCCTCATGCTTGTCCACGCTCACTCCCTCTTTCTTGGTGTTCATCGCCGACGAGACAGCTTTCTTGCCGTCTATCCAAGGAGATATGAATGTCGGGAGTCCCCCGGAGATCTCC
>CAVECU010000006.1:3899-4949 GCA_963614015.1 uncultured Eubacteriales bacterium | reverse complement strand
TTGCACATCCGGCCCATTTCGTGGAAAGTTTCTATGCAGTTCTTGGTCTTGCGGCTGATTTCCGTGGATATGTACCACCCGCCGAAGCTCTTGTGGCGTCCGTATGCGTTCCACACTTCGTCGATGACGAATTTGTTGGACTCCAGCTCGTAGGCCATATCGCCGGTATCCCAGTATTTGCCGCTGTCGTAGAGCCCGAAATAGAATTTCATCCCGTGCTTGTCCGCGAGGCTGAGGAACAGCTCCACCAGATCCACGGACGGCATATAGCAGCCCTTGCCCAGGAGGTATTTGCTCGGGTAGGTGAGGAACTTGCGGTAGCCGCTGCGTATGAGGATCACGGTGTCGATGCCCATGGCCTTCATATATCTGAAATCAAGATCCCATTCCTTCGCTCCCCAGTTCTGGTGAGGGATGTCGTGCGAGATCTCGTCCAGGAATGTGCCTGTGATCTTGATCGCGTTGCCCTTCGGGACAATCAGCGTGCTCTCGATGCTGTCATCGATGCTGAGTTTTCCTCGGCTCACGGCACTGCCGGCTCCGCAGGATGCAAGAGGCGCGGCGACGGCGGCAGCAGCTGCCAGTCCGGCGCTCTTGAGGAAAGTTCTTCTGTCTGTCATATCGTGTATAAAAGCAGATGTAAAATAGTGTAAATAATAAGTGTAAATATAGAATCTGTTTTGAAATAATCCATCTTTTTTCTTCATTGACCATCACGGCCATTACCACTATGATTGATTATGATCCACTATAGATCCACTATGTAAGATGCAAAAACTATTTCAAAACAGATTCTGGACGTCAGTTGCCTTCAGGCGTCAGACGCAGGAGTATCACTCCGTGTGCCGGAACCTTGAACTTCATCTTTTCTTTCGTGGTGCCAATGTCCTTGTGCGCCCAGAGGTCGCGGATCTTGAAAGTCTTCTGCCATGTGATGATATGTCCGTAGCTGAGCTCCTTTGACCAGTTGTACTCAAACTCCCAAGGTTTGTCGTCGCGGTTGAAGAAGCATACCGCCCCGTCTCCGCCGCCGAGTTCCCTGACCCAAGT
>CAVECU010000006.1:1461-3889 GCA_963614015.1 uncultured Eubacteriales bacterium | reverse complement strand
ACCCAAGTCTCGTGGTCGCCGACTTTCATATATCTTATGCCCTGCCGGCCGAGAGAGTCCTGATCGACCGCGATCACTTCCGTATTGGTGAGAATCTCGAGAGTCTGCTTGTCCATGGCCCGGAGGTCATTTCCTGCTATCAGAGGGGCCGCCATCATGCTCCAGATGGAGAACTGTGCGCGGCTCTCGTCCGGAGTGAGGACACCGTTGCCTATCTGAAGCATGTCGGGATCGTTCCAATGGCCCGGGCCTGCATATTTGGCGAGATCGGCACTCTTGTCGATGATGCCGCATACTCCGAGCGCACCCCAGTGGTTGACGCCGTCGAAGCTGTTGCAGATGTCACCGGTCGTGCGCCACAGATGGCCGATGCCTTCACCCCATTCCCACGGACGGCTGTGACCCCACTCGCAGATGGAGAAGACGATGGGACGGCCGCACGCCTTGAGTGCGTCGCTCATGGTCTTGTAGGCCGCTTTCGGAGACTGCCCCTCATCGAAGCACCAGTCGAACTTGAGATAGTCCACACCCCACCGGGCGTAGGTGATCGCATCCTGGAACTGGTAGCCGCGGCTTCCCGGGCGGCACGCACAGGTCTGGGAACCGGCGCAGGAATAGAGACCGAATTTCAGCCCTTTCGAGTGCACATAGTCGGCCAGAGCCTTGATGCCGTTCGGAAAGGCCTTGGCATCGGCGACAATCCTGCCGTCCTCGTCTCTGCTTATCTGCCAGCCGTCATCGAGGTTGAGATAGATATAGCCGGCATCTCTCATGCCTGTGGAGACCATCAGGTCTGCGATTTTCTTGATCTGGTCCTCGTTGATGTTGGTTCCGAAGCAGTTCCAGGAGCTCCATCCCATAGGCGGAGTCTTGGCGAGGTCTTCAAAGGACTGCGCCCGGAGTGTGACGCCCGTTATGCAGAGCGCGAGCATTAAAAAGAATCTGTTCATGGTGTATTGTTATTCGCCTTTCTTGCAGATGCGTATGTTGTCGATACTGAAATTCCTGGTGTATTCCTGAGATGACTCGAGACGGATGTTGAATGAGTGGTAGTAGGAATTCGCCGTATAAGTTTTCGAGCGGTTCACGACAAACGGCACCGTGATTGTCTCCCAGCGTGAGAAGTTCTGGAACTTGATGTCCGACGGGCTCCACTCCATAGGAGCGGCATCCCAGAAGAGATATGTGCAGAACTTGATCTTGCCGTCCACGAGCTGGTTGGCGGAGCGGAATTCCATCTTCACTTCATAGTTCTGATAGTTGTCGAGCATGTCATCGGTCACGGCCGTGCCGCCGATCTGAGCTATGTACCACCAGCTGGACCATTCCGTGTCCGGATTGATGCGCAGGAAGTTGCCGCTGAGACGCTGCGGGTCGTCCGGGTCGGTCACGATATATTTGGCGCCGTCAGACGGCTTCAGCACATCGAAATCCATGATCATGCACTGCCGGTCGTAATAGTAGCCCGGGCAGATGGCCTCGGCCCCGTGCTTGTCTGACACGAGCTTGACCTTGATGTTCTTGTCCACGTCTTCAGGCACTTCTGTCGTGAGGTGAGTATCCGAGGCCGTTATGACTTTCGAAGGCTTGTCGCCGAACCAGACGGTGGCATTGTCGGCATCGATGTCATAGAGCTCGAAGAACTGTCCGTACATGACGAGAGTGTCGCCGGGAGCCGTGTATTCGTTGAACATGCGCTCCAGTTTCAGGTCCGGGGCCACCGTCACGAACGGAATCTCCATGGTCCCTTTCCCGCCGGTTATGTAGATCTTGTCGGTCTGCTCCTCGGGAAGCGCCACCGGAATCTTCATATACAGGGTGTTGTTTTCGGTATACACCTCGTTGAGAGCGACATCGATGTCATTCACCCTGATGGAGATGATGTTGTCCTTGTCAAGCCCTTCCCCGTGGATGGCGATGAAGTCCCCCATCGCTGCCTGTGTGATCTGCGTGGTGCGGTCTGCGATAGTCGTGACTCCGTCTATGGTGATGGGGACGTAGGTGTACCCGTCATCGGTGCAGGCCGAAATTGTCAATATGAGAGCCGCGGCTGCGGCTGCCATTTCAAATGTTTTATTTTTCATATGGATTATTCTCAATTAAGAAGCTGTTTTGAAATGGACAGGAGGACTACCATCCCGGGTTGTTGCTTTCGATGAGCGGGTTGGCATTGACCTCGTTAGGAGGGAGAGGAAGAAGCAGATGCTTGGCTTCGCGTCTCTTGATGACTCCGTTCTCGTCCGTCGTGCCTATGGCGTTCATTACCTGGAGGTAGATGCCCCAGCGGATGAGGTCCGGACGGCGGACGCCTTCTCCGATAAGCTCCTTGACCCTCTCTTCGAGGATATATGAGCGGAATGACTCTTTGGTGAAAGGCGTAGTCTTGTTCCTTTCGGAGCAGAGGGTGCTGTTGTTGCGCTTGTTGAGC
>CAVECU010000006.1:0-1451 GCA_963614015.1 uncultured Eubacteriales bacterium | reverse complement strand
ACGGACCCCTGCGAGAACTTCATCAGCTTGGAGCCGTAGAGGTGAGCCGCATAGGATACCTGATCCGTCTTGTCATAGCCGTTTTCGCCCTTTCTCACATAGACGCTGTCCCTTTCCGGATAGAACACGTAAGTGAACTTGCCGGTGGTCTCGTTGTACCAGTTCGGGATGCGGTGGAGAACGCCCCAGGTGATGCGCTCGTCATCATAGTCGTCGAAGAGCTGGAGCCAGTGGTCGCGCTGTACGTAGTACCCCGACTGCCAGGTCCCGTTCTTGTTAGGATCCGGATATCCGAGATACTCCTTCGGCGCGAAGTGGGCATAGAGCGTGCCTTGTCCGAGGACTGTCTGCAGCGTGAACTCGAATTCGGGTCCGTTCTTGTAGGCGTTCGACCAGAGAGTCTCCTGGCTGGATGCGAGGGCGAATTCGCCGCTCTCGATGCACTCCTTGGCTTTCTGACGTGCAAGTTCGTAGTATTTCTGCGAATCGAATTCTTCATATCCTGCGACCTGGTCCTTGTCGTGGGTGATGGCCACCGGCATGAGGCGTGTCACCGTGCCGTCGGCATTGGTCTTTGTGCCGGGGCCGCCCTTTACGGTGATCCTGCCTTCCTTCATTGAAGCGGAACCTATTGTGGCATACACTTTTGCAAGGAGCGCTGTGGCTGATGCGTGGCAAGGGTGCCCTTTCTGCCATTGCGGATCGTTGCGGGAGAACAGAGTCTCCTCGGCATCCTTTGCGCAGCGGATGATCTCCTCATAGATTTCCTTCACCGAAGCCCTCGGTTTCTCCGGAGTGTTGCCCTCGGAGATGGAATACTTGAACAGCGGCACAGGCCCGTAGTGCTGGACGAGCTGGAAATATGCCCATGCCTTGAGGAACTGGAGTTCTCCCTGGGCGTTGGCCTTTACTTTGGAATCGATGCCGGTGATCTTGCCTACCAGGTAGTAATGGTAGTTGGCGCGGTGGATGGACTGGAAATAATACTGGAAGAAGTTGTTGCAGGAACCGTTGTCATAGAAGTTGCCCGCACCTATTTCGCTGAACGCCCATGTAGGGCCTGTCTGGTAGTCGCAATCGAAGTTGGCGATCTGGTGGTAGTTTCCCCATTCGAACGGGAACAGCAATGTGCAGTAGGCGCCGCTGACAAGCTGGTCATAGCTCTTGTCCGCCGCCACGTCCTCTCCGGCCACGAATGTGAATGTCTTCTCTTCGAGATAGTCACAAGCGGAAAGCGTAAGCGAGCATGCTGCCGTGAGGGCCAATATATTTAGACTTTTCATTTTCAAGACACGTTTAGAATGAGATCTGTACACCGAAATTGAAAGTGCGCGCACTCGGGTAGGATGACACGTCGACGCCGCGGCGGGACGCATCGCTTCCGAATGAGTTCACATCCGGGTCGTACCAGTCATATTTGGTGATTGTAAAGAGGTTGGTAACGCTCAGGG
>CAVECU010000005.1:0-26332 GCA_963614015.1 uncultured Eubacteriales bacterium | reverse complement strand
CCGACGGACTTTTTAGTCACCCCCTTAAAGGGCCTATTAACCCCCGCAGCTGAGGCTGCGACCCCTATTAGGGGTACTTCGCACCTATCCGGTGCGGTCCCTTACGGGACTTGTTAGTCACGCCGTCGGACTTTTTAGCCACCTTCTTGTTGCAACCAAGTTGCAACAACTAACTCATAACTTTGCGTCTCCCGGGATCCGTCATCAGTGATGATTCCGGGACTTGCTATGACTTATACTACTATGACCCGGCGGCAGTGTCTCGCGGCAATCGCCGCCGCAACCATCACTCTTGCAGGATGCACCGGCAGGACTTCCCACAGAGGACATTCGGAAGAGGCTCACGATGAAGCCTCATGCTCAGAAGAAGCTCACCATCATCACGATGCGGGGGTGATCGAGTTCTCCCGGGCACAGGCGGAAGCGGCAGGCCTCCGGACGGACACCATTCAGCCGGGGCCGTTTGCGGGAGTCATCCGCACAAGCGGTGAGATCCTCCCGGCACAGGGCCATGAAAAGACCGTTGCGGCAACGTCTTCAGGCGTGATTTCCATCGCATCTTCGGGCATCGTCCAGGGCGCCTCCGTACGGAAAGGGAGCGCACTCGCATTCATCTCCGCAAAGAAAATGGCGGACGGAGACCCGGCCGTCAAGACAAAAGCCGCATATCTCGCCGCCAAGAAAGAATATGACAGAGCGGCAAGCCTCGCAGGCACGGGAGCCATCTCCGCAAAGGAATTAGAACAGGCCGCCCTGTCTTATGAGACAGCCAAGGCGGAATATGAAGCCTATCGGGACAGCGCCGGAGAGTCCGGGATCGCGGTGTCCTCCCCCATCGACGGGCATATCCGGAGCCTTTTCGTGAGCGATGGCGAATATGTCTCCGCAGGACAGGCGATCGCGACAGTCAGCCAGAGCCGCAGGCTGATGCTCAGGGCCGATGTCCCGGAGAAATATTATCACAGGCTGTCCGGAATCAGAAGCGCGAACTTCCGGCCATCGTATTCCGACAGGACATACAGCCTGCGGGAGCTGGGTGGCCGGCTCATTTCCGCAGGTCAGGCTGCGGCGGACGGGACGTTCTATGTGCCGGTGACATTCGACTTCGACAACACGGCCGGCCTCATTCCCGGCTCATTCTCAGACATCTATCTTCTCGAAGAGGAACGTGACGGGGCCATTTCCGTACCGGAGACCGCACTGACGGAGGAGCAGGGCGTATATTTCATCTATCTCAAGCTCTCGGAAGACGACTACCGGAAACAGGAAGTCACCCCCGGCGGGAGCGACGGCATCAGATGCGAGATCCTGTCCGGTCTGCATCCCGGAGATGTCGTGGTGACACGGGGCGCATATCAGGTCAAGCTCGCGTCAGTCTCCGGAGCCGTTCCGGAAGGCCACACCCACAACCATTAGGAGAGACAGGACAATGCTTGACAAAATCATACGATTCTCTCTGGAGAACAGGCTGCTTGTCATCCTCGCAGCCGTAATGCTGACAGTCGGAGGGCTCTACACCACCTTCAACATGGATGTGGACGTGTTCCCCGATCTGAACGCCCCCACTGTCACGGTGATGACGGAAGCCGCCGGGATGGCCCCGGAAGAAGTGGAAAGGCTTGTGACATTCCCTGTGGAGACTGCCGTCAACGGCGCCACCGATGTGCGCAGAGTGCGGTCGTCATCCACGACGGGATTTTCCGTAGTGTGGGTGGAATTCGACTGGGGTACAGACATCTACAGAGACCGGCAGATCATTTCAGAGAAGCTCGCGGAAGTGGGCGAATCCCTGCCCGCATCCTGCGGAAAGCCCACTCTTGGGCCGCAGTCCTCCATCCTCGGCGAAGTGCTGATCATCGCCCTGACATCCGACAAGACCTCCCTTCAGGAGCTCCGGACGCTGGCTGACTGGACTGTCCGTCCGAGACTTCTGTCCCTCGGCGGCGTGGCCCAGGTAGCCGTGCTGGGCGGAGACATCAAGGAATATCAGATCCTGCTCTCGCCGGAGAAGATGCGCCACTGCGGAGTGACTCTGGCCGAAGTCCTTGATGCTGCTGAAGGCATGAACGCCAATGCCGCAGGCGGAGTCCTCTACGAATACGGCAACGAATACATCATCCGAGGCATCCTGTCCACCGATGATGTCGCATCTCTCGGCAACACCGTGATACGTATGGACGGGGATGCGCCGCTGACCCTCGACAACGTGGCCGACATCCGCATCGGCGCCAAGTCTCCGAAGCTCGGAACCGCCTCGCACAGAGGCCGTCCGGCAGTGCTTCTGACCGTCACCAAGCAGCCGGATGCAAGCACCATAGACCTCACTTCCAAGCTGGACGCGGCGGTGGAGGACCTCAAGTCCCAGATGCCGTCCGATGTGAACGTCGCCACCGACATCTTCCGGCAGCAGAGATTCATAGACAGCTCCATCGACAATATCAAGAGCTCCCTTTTCGAGGGCGGATTGTTCGTCGTCATCGTCCTGTTCCTGTTCCTGATGAACGTGCGGACGACACTCATCTCACTTGTGACCATACCTCTGTCACTGCTGGTGTCCGTGCTCACTCTGAAGTTCATGGGCCTCACCATCAACACGATGAGTATCGGAGGCATGGCCATAGCGATAGGTTCTCTCGTGGACGATGCGATAGTGGATGTGGAGAATGTGTTCAAGCACCTGCGGGCAAACAAGCAGCTGCCTCCGGAGCGGCGTCTCAGCGTTCTGAAAGTCGTATTCAACGCCTCCAGAGAAGTCAGGCTGCCGATTCTCAATTCCACATTCATAATCGTGGTGAGCTTCATCCCTCTGTTCTTCCTGTCCGGAATGGAAGGCAGGATGCTCAAGCCTCTCGGCATAGCGTTCATCACGGCTCTGTTCGCATCCACGCTCGTGGCCCTGACGCTTACTCCGGTCCTGTGCAGCTACCTGCTCGGAAGCGACAAGAGCGACAGGACCGGAAGAGATCCTTTGCTTGTGCGCTGTCTCAGAGGCTGGTATGAGACAGCCCTGCACTGGACGCTGTCGCACAAGACGGCCGTACTCTCCGGAGTTGCCGTCCTTCTGGCTGCGGCCATAGGAGGGTTCTGCACATTGGGCAGCAGTTTCCTCCCGCCTTTCAACGAAGGCTCGTTCACCATCAATGTCAGCACGCTTCCGGGCATCTCGCTCGAGGAGTCCGACAGGGTGGGGAGGATGGCCGAAGAGCTGTTGCTCTCGGTGCCAGAGATTCAGACGGTCGCCAGGAAGACAGGCCGGGCGGAGCTTGACGAACACGCCCTGGGAGTGAATGTCTCCGAGATAGAAGCTCCGTTCGAGCTGAAAGGCAGGAGCAAAGACGAAGTCGTAGCCGAAGTCAGGTCGAAACTGAAGACTCTTCCCGGAGTGAATGTGGAGATCGGCCAGCCAATCTCGCACAGGATAGACGCAATGCTGTCCGGCACACGGGCGAGCATTGCCATAAAGCTGTTCGGCACGGACCTCAACAAGATGTTCTCCCTCGGGGGCGAGATCAAGACGGCGGTGTCGGGCATCCCGGGCATCGTGGATCTCAATGTGGAACAGCAGATAGAGCGCCCGCAGCTGCAGATCACGCCGAAACGCGGGATGCTGGCGAAATACGGGATCACCCCCGCCCGGTTTGCACAGATGGTGGATGTCTATCTGGCCGGGGCACCGGTATCATCCGTATATGAGGGCAACAGAGTGTTCGACCTCACCGTGAAGGCCGATGATGCGAGCCGGGCAAGTATCGGAAGCATCGGAGACATCGCCGTGGATGCCGCCGGCGGAAAGGTTCCTTTCAGCCAGATAGCCGACATCCGCTCCTCAGCCGGCCCGAACACTATCAACAGGGAGAATGTCTCCAGGAAAATAGTGATCTCCGCCAATGTCGAAGGCGGAGACCTCCAGGGCGCCGTCAATGCCATAGAGCGTGCCGTATCGGAAAATGTACACCTCCCGGAAGGGTATCATATCGAATACGGCGGCCAGTTCGAGAGTGCGAAAAGAGCGTCCAGGACACTGCTGTGCACATCGCTTATGGCCATCATCGTGATCTTCCTGCTGCTGTACGGGCAGTTCAAGGACATGAAACAGGCTTCGGCCGTACTTCTGAACCTCCCGCTGGCACTGATAGGCGGAGTGTTCGCAATCTTCTTCACGGACAAGCTGATAAGCATCCCGACCATCATCGGATTCATCTCCCTGTTCGGCATCGCCACAAGGAACGGAATGCTCCTTATCGACAGATACAACGAATTGCGCAGAGCCGGCTCGTCTCTTGAGGAAGCCGTGATGTGCGGCTCGCTTGACAGGCTCAATCCGATATTGATGACGGCGCTGACATCGGCCCTTGCGCTCATCCCTCTGGCGCTCGGCGGAGATCTCCCCGGCAACGAAATCCAGAGCCCTATGGCCAAGGTGCTGCTCGGAGGACTGCTGACTTCCACACTGCTCAACGGATTCATCATCCCGGCAGTGTATATCCTCATCAGCAAAGGGCGCAAGCCTTCAGGACTCCGCGATGCGGAGAGCCTCCACCTCGCGGAGCCGGGACAGGCAGGCACCGGCGGACTGTAGCGGCCATCGCGAACCAACCATTTTGTTACTATTATGAATATCAACATACTGAACATCTCCATCCTTCTCCTTTCCATATCCGCGTCTTCCGCGGCCTATGCACAGGAGGGCATCGGGGGAGCATTGTCCCTTGTGGAAAGGAACAATCTGGAGCTGAAGGCTCTGCGTATGCAGACAGAGGCTGACAAATACGGCTACAAGGCGGAAGCGGCCCCGGACAATCCGGAAGTGGGATTGGGTTACCTTTGGGGCAGCCCTGCGGATATCGGGAGGCGCAAAGACTTCTCCGTCACGCAGTCTCTGGATCTCGCCGTGCTTGCCGGGACGAAGGGCAGACTGCGCTCGGCCAGAAGCGAGCTTGCGGACATGCGCTACGCGGTGGAGCGACAGAGGATATTGCTCGAAGCCAAGAAGCTGTGCATCAGCCTGATCTACTGCAACGCCCTTGACCGTGAGCTCTCGGCCAGGCTGCGCTATGCGGAAGAAGCCGATTCCTCTCTTTCGGAGTCTTTCCGGGCAGGAGAAGTCTCGGCGAAAGAGTCGAATGAGGCGCATCTCGCACTTCTTTCCGCCAGGGGAGCTTATGGGCGCAATGCCCTGGAGAGGGAGTCCTGCCTGTCCGGACTGCGCAGGCTCAACGGCGGAGAAGACATCTCTTTCACAGTTGACACATTCCCCGAGACGGAGCCTCTTCCGGAAGAATTTGAAGCATGGTACCGGACTACGGCCGGACAAAGCCCGATACTCTCATACATAGGTCAGGACGTCAAGGTGAAGGAGCAGGAGATGAAAGCGGGCAAGATGTCAAACGTCCCTCACATCACGGCCGGATATATGAGCGAGCTCGTTGCGGGAGAGAACTTCAGGGGGCTCACCCTCGGACTTTCGATTCCTCTGTGGTCTGTCCGCAGCAGCGTGCGGCAGGCAGACGCCTCCTACAAGGCGGCCGCGCTCCGGCAGCAGGATGCCATAGCCGGATATCATTCGGAAATGAGCCGCCTGTATGCGGAGGCTCTGGGGCTTCAGCGCATAGCCGGGGACTACAGGGATTCCATGAAGCTGGCCAGAGAGTCGGGCGAACTGATCCGCCAGCGGTATGCCGCCGGGGACATATCCCTGATAGACTATATCTCGGAGATGCGTCTTTACTACGACACTCTATACGAGTCTCTTGCAGCCGAGCGCGACTTCCGCCTCGCCCTCGCGGAACTTCAAGCCAATATTCTGTAATAAAAGGACTAACCGGTCCGACTATTTGGGAACTGAGGCAGCTGCGGGGGTTAATAGGTCCCTTAAGAGGGGGATTAAAAAGTCCGTTGTACTTTTTAATCCCCCTCCCTTTCCTTGAAAGGAATCACACCTTATGGCTTTTTTGTGGAGAGCTGATGAGATTTCCGATGTCGGAAGAAGCTCTCCGAACTCAATTCACAATTGCAAAGATATGGCGTCAAGGGATGCCTGACAATCGCTAAATATGATTATTTTTGCCTCCGATCCATGTCACAGAAAGTAAAGCATCCCATCGTCCTCAATGTCCCAGGCGGCAGAGTCCTTCTGCATGCATGCTGCGCCCCGTGCTCCTCAGCCATAGTGGAATGCCTTGTGTCTCACGGCATCCGCCCGGTAATCTTCTACAGCAATTCCAACATTTTCCCGGAAGCGGAATTCCACAAGAGGGAGAATGAATGCCTCAGGTATGCGGAGGAATGCGGTCTGGAGATAGTGGTGGACAGCTATGCCCACGATGACTGGAGATGCGCCGTCAAGGGCCTGGAACACGAGCCGGAGCGGGGCGCGAGATGTCTGCAATGCTTCCGGTACCGTCTTGTCCGTGCGGCGCGCTATGCCGCAGAAAACGGATTCGACGTGCTGACCACGACATTGGCGTCTTCAAGATGGAAAGTGCTGTCACAGGTCAATGCGGCAGGCGATTATGCCTGCTCGCTGTTCCCCGGGGTCTCATGGTGGGACATGAACTGGAGGAAAGGCGGTCTCCAGGACAGGCGCAATGAGCTCATACGCGAGCACAATTTCTACAACCAGCTGTACTGCGGATGCGAGTTCAGCCTTCCCGAAGGGCCTCTCGATCCACGGGGATGAACCTGCATTTTGTTTTCAGAGCGGCAATCGCTACCTTTGCTCCCCGCCACGGAAAGGCCGTGTAAGAAAAGAGAGGAATCATTTCAAAACAGCTTCTCAATATGACAGCGGGACACAAACATCCGAAACATTTCGCCATAGACATGAAAATGTCCGAGCTTCCGGACTGCGACCCGAGACTTCTGGGCGTAATCCGCCGTCTCGGAATCAGATTCGGATTCGGAGAGAAGACAGTGGAGGAGGTCTGCAACGAGAGCGGAGTCAATCCCCACACGCTTCTGCTCATCTGCAAGGTCTATGTGTATGACGGATACAGGCCTACAAAAGCCGAACTGTCCGGAAGCAGCATAGCCGACATCATCACCTATCTGCACAATTCGCACGACTATTATATCCACCTGGCCACCAAGACATTGTCCGAAGCCATAAGCGAGATGACCGTCCCGTGCGATGCCGGCCGGAGCAAGATCCTCATAAAGTTCTACGAGAGCTATCGGGAAGAGTTGCAGGGGCATTTCGACTATGAGGAGAAGACCGTCTTCCCCTATGTGAGGGAGCTGGCGCGCAGCGGCAGGCCGTCGGAAGACTATTGCATAGACAGGTATGAGAAGAACCACTCCAACGTCGAGGAAAAGCTCTGCGACCTGAAGAACATCGTGATGAAATATCTGCCGGAACAGTGCGACAACGAGCTTATACTCAAAGTGCTGAACTATCTGTATTCGCTGGAGGACGATCTTGTCAAGCACACTGAAATAGAAAATGACATACTCATCCCGATGGTCGGTGCGGAGGAGAACCGCTCCGCCGCAGGCCGGCAGGACGAGGCAAACGGACATGTGAAATGAGGACGTCCGTACAGAAGATATTGATAGCCGAGTCCTCCGTGATCATAGCCGAAGGCCTGAAGCACATTCTGGAAGCCTCCGGCGACTACCGGATCAGCGGCACGGTCTCCGCCGATTCGGCCGGCGGGCTGGAAGATGCTCTTGACCGATATGATGCCGACATCGTGATACTTGATCCGTCCGCACTTGGCCAGGACATCAAGGCGGAAGTGAAGGAGCTGGTCAGACGGCATCTTGACATTCCGGTCATCGGCATCATCAGTACGGCGGCCGATGCCGCAGTGTCATCCGCATTCGACGCCTGCATCTATCTGCAGGACAAGGCCGACGACATCCTCGCAAAAGTTTCGGAAGCGCTCTCCGCAGCTCCGTCCGCAAAAGAGACTCCCAAAGAGCTGGAAGAGCTCTCCACAAGAGAGAAGGAGATCCTTGTCTGCGTAGCCAAAGGTATGCTGAACAAGGAGATTGCCGACAAGCTGAGCATTTCCATCTATACCGTCATAACTCACAGGAAGAACATCACCAGGAAAACCGGCATCAAGACCGTCGCCGGACTTACGGTCTATGCCCTGCTGGGCGGCCTGATTGATATGAATTCCATCGAGTAAACCCTTTACGGACACAACGAACATTTACACTGATGAATTTTTCCGGAATTATCGTAGGCGCAGCCACGTTTCTGATTATAGGTTTCTGTCATCCTCTGGTCATCAAGGCCGAATATCATTGGGGGAAGAAAAGCTGGTGGCTGTTTCTGTCCGGCGGCATCGTGCTGGCCGTCATTTCTCTGCTGATGAGAGACGATCTTCTGGCCACTGTCGCGGGCGCGGGCGCATTCTCCTTTTTCTGGGGCATCGGTGAAGTGTTCGCGCAGGAAAAGCGCGTCGTGAAAGGCTGGTTCCCGGAAAATCCCAAGAGACACGAATACTACGAATCCCTGAGAAATACCAACAAATAGGGATACCCCGGCAAACTATTCCGATGTATCTTTGCACCTCAAAGATACGCAGGGCAGGCGGAGGCATTTCCGCACCCTCCCGGCGTGTCGCGGCATATAGCTGACACGATTATGAAATTAGCTGATTTGCAGACCGGCGGGCAAGGCGTCATCGTAAAGGTCAACGGACACGGCAGCTTCAGGAAGAGGCTGACGGAGATGGGGTTCATCACAGGCAAGAAGGTGACTGTAGTCCTCAACGCCCCTCTCAAGGATCCCATCGAATATGAAATCCTCGGATACAAGCTGTCTCTGAGACGGAGCGAAGCCGAACAGATAGAGGTAATCAGCGAGAAGGAAGCCAAAGAAGCGCTGGACACCGGCGCCGACCACAGCACCATCTACGCGGATGACTGCGATGAGGAGTGGGCGCTGAACAAGATGATGGCGGAGCTGGCCGCCGAGCGGGAGCACGTCATCCGGGTCGCCCTGGTGGGCAATCCCAATTGCGGCAAGACCTCTCTCTTCAACATAGCCTCGGGCTCCCACGAACACGTGGGCAACTACAGCGGCGTGACCGTGGACGCCAAGGAAGGCCATTTCGAATACAAAGGTTACAAATTCACCCTGGTGGACCTCCCGGGGACATATTCCCTCTCCGCATACAGCCCTGAAGAACTGTATGTCCGGAAGAATCTGATCGAGAATGTCCCGGACGTGGTCGTCAACGTCGTGGACGCCTCCAACATAGAGAGGAACCTCTACCTCACGACGCAGGTCATCGACATGAACCTCCGCGTGGTGATGGCGCTGAACATGTATGACGAGCTGCTCCAGAGAGGAGACACCCTGGACATCAAGCAGCTGGGCTATCTGCTCGGCATCCCGGTATGCCCTACGGTGAGCCGTGACGGCACGGGGATCCCGGAGCTGTTCGACACGATCATCAGCATCTACACCGGAAGCGACCCCAAGATAGCCAGACACATCCACATCAACCACGGCGCGGAAATCGAGAAGAGCATCGACCGCGTCAAGCTCATTCTCCAGCGCAACAGCTCGCTGAGGGACAGATATTCCACCAGATACCTCGCCATCAAGTTTCTGGAGAACGACAAGGACATAGAGCGGCTTGTGGACACGCTCCCCCAGCGCAACGAACTGATAACGGCAAGATCCGAAGAAGAACAGAGGATTCAGAGCCTGCTCCACACGGGCATCGAGCCGGCGATTGTCGATGCCAAATATGCATTCATCCAGGGAGCGCTGACAGAGACCTACAAACCGCACAGGACCGACGCCCCGAAGAAAACATTGACAGACAAGATAGATGCCGTCGTCACCAACAGATATCTGGCATTCCCCATTTTCATCGCGCTGCTGTACATCATCTTCCAGGCGACATTCACGCTCGGGGACTATCCCATGCAGTGGATCGACTGGTTCGTGGGCAAGTTCGGCGAGTTCACGGCGACGCTGATGCCGGACGGCTGGATAAAGGATCTCGTTGTCAACGGGGTCATATCCGGAGTCGGAAGCGTATTGGTGTTTCTACCCAACATATTGATACTCTATCTCTTCATCTCGCTGATGGAGGATTCGGGATATATGTCGAGAGCGGCGTTCATAGTGGACCGGCTGATGCACAGAATCGGCCTGCACGGCAAGTCTTTCATCCCGATGGTGATGGGCTTCGGATGCAATGTGCCTGCGATAATGGCGACCCGCGCCATCGAGAGCCGCAAAAGCCGCCTCATCACCATAGCCATCATACCGTTCATGTCCTGCGCCGGGAGACTGCCGATTTTCGTGCTGCTCGCCGGAGCCTTTTTTCCGGCCAATGCTGCGCTGGCGCTGCTCGGGATCTATCTTCTCGGCATAGTCCTCGCCATAGCGTCGGCATTGGTCTTGAGCCGGTTCATCAAGGATGACGACCTACCGTTCGTGATGGAGCTGCCGCCATACCGCATTCCTACCGGCAAGGCCATCTGGCGCCACACTTGGGAGAAAGGGGCCCAATATCTCCAGAAGATGGCGACGACCATCCTCGTATGCTCGGTAATCATCTGGTTCCTGGGATATTTCCCGCGCAATGCGGAGCTTGTCTCCGCCCGTGAGCAGCTCGCGGAGACCCTCGCTCCCGCCGGACGGGAAGCCCTGTCCGCCCGCGTTGACTCCCTGTATTCCCTCCAGCAGGAGAATTCCTACATCGGGAGGCTCGGAAAGATGGTCTCCCCTGTCATGGAGCCTCTCGGTTTCAACTGGAAGATGGATGTGGGCCTGATAACGGGCGTGGCGGCCAAAGAGCTTGTGGTGAGCACCTTGGGCGTAATGTATTCGGAAGGGGCCAAGGTTGCCGAGGGCGGCGATTTGAGCGAGGACACCCAGCTCCAGAGCGCTCTCACGGCCGACATCACACCGGCGGCGGCGCTGTCATTCATGGTGTTTGTCCTGCTGTATTTCCCGTGCATCGCCACATTCGTAGCGATAAAGAATGAGACGGGGAAATGGCGTTGGGCCATCTCCTGCTGCGCCTACACGATGGTCATCGCCTGGGTCATGGCGTTCATCACATTCAAAGCGGCAAGCCTGCTGCTTTAAAGGTGATATTGAACCGCTTATCCTCCGCAGCCAAGGCTGCAGCCCGGAGCGGCCGGGGGGGGTGCGGGGAATACCGTCTCTCAGAAGAGCCCGTAGAGTTCCGAGTCGATCTTGTCGGTGATGGAAGCGAAATCCTCCGGCCGGTTCTGGAAATCCAGATTGTCGGCATCGATGGCAAGCACCCGCCCCTCATACTCGGAAATCCACTTCTCATATCGGACATTCAGTCCCTCAAGATAGTCAAGCTCAATGCTTTTCTCGTATTCCCTCCCCCGCTTCTGTATCTGTGACACGAGATGGGGCACGGAACACCGGAGATAGATCAGCAGATCGGGGACTTTGACCTGGGACATCATCACCCGGAAAAGCTCCATATACGTCTCATAGTCCCTGTCGGAAAGATTGCCCATAGCTTTGTTGTTGGCGACGAATATGTGGACGCCCTCGAATATGGTCCTGTCCTGGATGATCACATCGTCCGACCCTGATATGGCAAGCACATCACTGAACCTCCGGGTGAGGAAATAGACTTCCAGATTGAACGACCACCGCCGGATGTCCTTGTAATAGTCTTCAAGGTAAGGGTTGTGCGTAACGGCCTCATATTTGGGCGTCCACCCGTAGTGCTCCGCCAGCATCCCGGTCAGCGTGGTCTTGCCGCTGCCCATATTTCCCGCTATTCCGATGTGCATTGCTCAAAAGCTGTTTTGTCCTGCAAATTTAGAAGTTGTCCGCGTTTTATTCAACAGAAATTTCAGCGGCCGTTTTGAAATGGTTCCCGAAAAGAATCGTATTTTTGCAGCCACCAAAATGGCAATCCATATATGCTTGATGTTCTGACATTCCGATTCAACCCGTTCCGGGAAAACAGCTATCTGGTCTGGGACGGGACCGGGGCCGGGGCCGTCATCGATCCCGGATTCTACGACGGGGCCGAGGCTTCCGCCCTGTATTCCAAAATAGAGGAAAAGGGGATCACCCCGACTGTGATATTGCTCACCCACGCACATTTCGACCATATCTACGGCGTTGCGGAATGTGCTTCCAAATACGGGATTCCGGTGATGATGAGCTCCCCGGACAGGGAAATCCTGGAAGCCGACGGAGACTTCGCCGTGAGCTACGGTCTGAAGCGTCCGGACACCGGGTTCAGCACGACTCCGCTTGAAGACGGGCAGATCATAAAAGTGGGAAACACTGATTTCCAAGTGATTGCCACGCCGGGGCATTCCCCCGGAGGAGTATGCTTCTACATCAGCGAGGCCAAAGTCCTGTTCACGGGAGACACCCTGTTCGCCGGCAGCATAGGCCGCACGGACAATCTGTGGGGAGACTATGACAAGCTCATCGTCTCCATAATGGACAGAATCATGGGACTTCCGGGAGACGTGACAGTATTCCCGGGCCACGGACATCAGACGGGCATAGCCGAAGAGCGCACCCACAATCCGTTCCTGCAGCCGTTCAATGAGCCGGACACCGACTCTATCGACTGGGATGCCGACGGCATCGAGCTCCACGGCATAGACTGATTGCGCAACGGCATCGGCTGCATCCGCAGGCGACACGAGACCGTTGCGCTGCGGCAGCAGGCTGTCATTCAGCACGTATCGGACGGCGCATCCTGTTCCATCCCAGGACAGGAAGCAGAACTGACAGCCCGCAGGCTGCCGTCCAGAATATGGCCGCCCCCGTAAAGTCCGTCACCTCACCGTTCTGTATCAGATAGCCGCTCACCACGTCCTGCACTGCGGCTGCCACATAGCTGGAGATTCCGACTATCCCAAGGGCGGCGCCTGTGGCCTTGCGCGGCACTATGTCCACCGCCATAAGTCCGGCAACGATGCAGTACAGGACTCCTATGGCCAGGCTGAACAGCGAGATATACGCTATATTCATCATATACCCGCCTCCCGTGAAGAGGAAAAGCGCCAGGGACACGAGGCAAAGCCCGCCCGACAGCATCACAGGCTTGACCCTGCTTCCTCCGAACACTGTATCCGACAGCCATCCGGCAAATACGGTCCCGGCCACGCCGAAAGCCTCCGAGAAGGCTATGATCTGTGTCGCGGCCGGCAGGGAGAAGGCCTTGGCCTTCTGCAGGAAAAGGACACCCCAACCGCTGACGGCATATTGGGTGATATAGACGAATGCGCTGGAGACGGCTATGATCCATATCCCCGGATGCCGGAGCACCATCTTCTGCAAATCCTTGACGTGCATCGAGTCCTCCTTGACCGGAGCCTCGCCGCTCAACTTTCCGATGGACGGAAGACCACGGCTCTCGGGCGTATCTGACACGAAAAGAAGCACGATGACGCCGCCCGCCGCTCCGGCCGCAGCGGCGAATATGAAGCCCCACTCCCATCCGAGAGAGCCCACTATGACCCCTGTGAATATGAATGTCAGGAACTTGCCCAGATACGGGCTGGCGCTGAAGATGCTGTAATATGTCCCTCTCCTGGACAGTGGAAACCATCTGGAAAGATTGATTATCCCGGGAGGCGCACCCATTGACTGCACCCATCCGTTGGCACCCCACAGGACGAAAAACACCGCGAATACGACCGTGCCGGACAGCCCTGCGGCAGGGCTCAGAAGTCCGGCCGCGCCCATCAGCAGATTGGCCGCGGCGGAGACGAACAGGCCTGTGGCCATGAACCTCCGGATGTTGCAGTAGTCGGCGATGAATCCGTTGGTGAACTTGCCGAGCGCATACACAAACAAAAGAGCCGACCCGATGAGGCCCAGCTGCCCCGCCGTCAGGACTCCCCCGTCGATGAGAGGCTGCTTGACCACGCTGAGCGTCATCCGGCACACATAATACAGGCTGTAAGCTGCGGTCGCACCCCAGAACGTCCTGTTCCGCAGTCTCTTGTACTCGGCGTCAACTTCGCCGTCCGGGACTTTCACCGCGGAGGGCTTGCTTATTCTGAAATATGAGTACAGACTCATTCCGATACCGGCATTCCTATGCGGGGAAAATGGCTCCCGCATATTTGCCGGTGCAAAAATAGACAGAAAACGGGACTTTGCCTTGACTTTCGACGCCGGGGGTGTCTATTTTCGCCATTGGAGATTTTCAGCTATCTTTGCGCCGGCCCGCGTCGGGCCTGACAACATATACAATTTCACATAATGAGACACAACATCATTTTCACCATTGCGGCCGCCGCACTCCTCACACTTGGACAGGCGGCAGGTGCGCAGACGCCGAAAAACGTGGAATACACTTTCACGGAAGGCTACGACCTCACCCTCGCCGGCAAGCTCTTCACAGACACTCCGAATCCATATCACAGAGTAGATACCGTGAAATACAAAGGATTCACCGTCAGCGAGAACAAGCAGGTGCGCGAGTCCTCGGGTCTTATGATCATGTTCAACACCAACTCCACCACAATATCCGTAAAGACCGACTACGGCTACATCTACAACGGGACCAACTCCTGCCCTTTCGCATCGAAAGGCTACGACCTGTACATCAAGAAGGACGGCAAGTGGCTCTGGGCTGCTTCCGGATGCCCGCCACACGGCAAGGAAAACGGCTACAATGTGGTGCTCATCAAGAATATGAACAGCGAGATGAAAGAGTGCATGCTCTATCTTCCTCTGTTCAGCGAGGAGAATTCCATCAAGATCGGCGTGCAGAAAGGAGCGGTCATCGAGAAGGGGGCGCTTCCGTTCAGACACCGCATAGGCATATTCGGCTCCAGCTACACCCAGGGCACCAGCACCGGAAGAGCCGGAATGACTTACCCTGCACAGTTCTCCAGACTTACGGGCATCCAGCTCCTCAGCCTCGGGTGCAGCGGCAACTGCAAGCTTCAGTCATATTTCGCTGACGCTCTGGCAGATGCGGATGTTGACGGATTTATCTTCGACTCTTTTTCCAATCCTCTGGCACCTATGATCGAGGAAAGGCTGTTCCCGTTCATCGAGAAGCTCCAGGCGGCTCATCCGGGCAAACCGCTCATTTTCCAGCAGACCATCTACCGTGAAAGCAGGAACTTCAATCTCGACAGCGACAAGACCGAGCAGGCGAAAATCGACATGGCGGACAGTCTGATGAGAATAGCCTGCAAGAAATACAAGGACGTATATTTCATCGACTGCACGAATGCGACAGACAAGAGGCACGAGAGCAGCATCGACGGCACGCATCCGGGCAACAACGGCTACACCATCTGGGCCGAGTCCATCAGCAAGCCGATCGTGAAGATTCTCCGCAAATACGGACTGGACTGAGAAATCTGATCGCGGAAGCGGATGCCTAGGCGCTGACCACGATACTCCGGCGGTACGCAGCAGTCTGATAGACAAACCTTATCACGACGTGCACCACATATGCCGCCATCAGAATATGAACCGATATGGCCGGGACTGCGGTCATGTCGGTTTTCCATATCGCCCACCCCGCAATCCACACGGCGACAAATCCGGCCACGGCCCATAGGCTTGAGTTGCGTATTGGCCGGGAAGCGGTGGCTCCCATATAGATTCCGTCCCAGGTGAATGCGGCGCAGCCTATGATGGGCATCGGCACAAGCCACGGTATGAATTCCATGGCGGCGGCCACCACGCCCTCGTCAGAAGTGAGAATCCGGAGCATAGGCTCGCTGCACAGCCCGTAGAGGAACACGAATATGGCCGCCACTCCCGTGCTCCAGAGGAAGATATATTTCACTGTCTTCCTCACGGCCGCGGCATTTCCTCCGCCTATGTATTTCCCTGTCATCGCCTCTCCGGCGTAGGCGAATCCGTCCGTGAAATACGAGAATATCAGCATCAGTCTGACGAGTATCGAGCTGACAGCCAACATCATATCTCCATACCGGGCCGAAATCACCGTTATCCCGGAATATATCACCATAATACTCAATGACCGGACGAACAGGTCGGTGTTCATGTTGAAATACCGCTTCATCTCGCCGCCTCTGAACAGTCCCGGCACATCCGTGACGTGGAATCCCGCGAACACTTTGCGATATCTCGTCGCGACCACCGCCAGAGCGAAGGCGAGCCCGGAATACTGGGACAGCACGGTCCCCAGCGCTATTCCGTCAAATCCGATTCCTTCGTAGCGCCATCCTCCGACACTCAGGCCCATAGCCAGACCTATGCTCAGAAATACATTCCCGACATTGACTATCAAGTCGGAAATCATGGGGCTGACGCTGTCCTGCATCCCGATGAACCAGCCCTTCAGCGCCATCAGCGAGAGCGTCGCCGGCGCAGCCCATATCCGGACATGGAAATAGCTCTCGGCGAGAGTCCTCACTTCGGGAGAACATTTGACGAAGAGGAAGACGAAATCCACGAACACCCATTGGATGAGGATGCAGGCAACGGCTATGGCGAGAGCCACTCCGCACGAACGCACCAACGCTGATGCGGCCGAAAGCATATCCCCTCGTCCATAGGCCTGGGCGGTCACGCCTCCCGTCCCTATGCGCAGGAAACTGAAGTTCCAGTACAGCAGGTCGAAGAGCATTGTCCCCATGCAGACTCCGCCTATGAACATGGCAGCGCTCCCGTCCAGATGTCCCGCCACGGCAAGATCCACCATCCCGACCAGCGGCACGGTTATATTCGCCAGAATGCTCGGGATGGCAAGTTTCAATATCTCCTTATTGAGAGCCTTCATTATCTGAATTTCTTATCTTCCTCTATCATACCGAGATACGAAGCATATCGCTCCGCACTTATCGCACCCGTCTCCACCGCGTCCTTCACGGCGCAGCCCGGCTCGTGAGTGTGCGTGCAAGGGGTGAACCGGCAGTTTTCCGCCGCCGCGAGCATCTCCGGGAAATATCTCGCGATCTCCTCCTTCTCCAGATTCACCAGACCGAAGCCTCTGAGCCCCGGAGTGTCTATGACATAGCCGCCGGATGAAATCTTGTACATCTCGTACAGCGAAGTCGTGTGCCTGCCTTGCAGATGAGCCGTCGAAATCTTGCCCGTCTTGGGATCGAGGGACGGGTCCAGCGCCTTGACCAGCGAAGATTTGCCCACTCCGGACTCACCGGAGAACAGGCAGACTTTCCCACGGCAGATCTCCCGGATCCTGTCCACGCCCTCTCCGGTGCGCACTGATGTCGTGACGACTTCATATCCGGCCCGGGCATATATGTCCAGGAAGTCCGCCACCGCTTCCGGGGCCTCCTCCCTGTAGAGATCCATCTTGTTGAGGACAATCGTCACCGACACCCCATAGACCTCGCAGGTCACGAGCATCCTGTCCAGAAAAGGCAGCTTGACGGCCGGGAAATACAGCGACACCACCGCAAAAGCCATATCGACATTGGCCGCTATGACGTGCGACTGGCGGGAGAGGTTCGTGGACTTGCGGATGATATGGTTCTTCCTGTCCATCACCTCCGTTATCAGAGCGGGAGCCGTAAGCGTTGCCGCCGAAAGACAGTCAGAGTCCACTTCAAACCGGACTCTGTCCCCCACCGCCACAGGATTCGTGGATGCGTTGCCGAAAAGACGGATCCTGCCTTTCAATACCGCCGGGAATGGAGCCCAGTCCGGCAATATCGACAGCATATAGTGGCTTCCCGCATTTTTCACTACTGTAGCCTCGCCTGTCATTATATCTTATAGTCCTTTATTTACAGCCTGTAAATTGAAACATTTTACTCCAAAACAGCCGCAAATTTAGCAAAAAAAACACTTGGAGTTACACGTGCATTTTTCTACATTTGTTCTTATGCAGGACAAGCGGATCATTCTAACCCTGGCGTGTCTCATCCTCCTGAGCCGCCTCCCGAGTCTTCCGGCATCTGCCGGGCCTGCCAGGCCGGGAGTGCTGAGAGTGACCGGGGCTGACGGGGCCGCCATCAATGTCCGCGTATTCGGAGACGAATTTTTCCACTACATCACCACTGAAGACGGTTATCTTCTCATTGACGGAGGAGACGGCCTCTGGTATTTCGCCGCCGCAGACGCCGGCGGCGGGATCATCTCATCCGGCATAAGGGCCAAGTCCACAGCGTGTCTGAGCGCAGCCGAGCGCAGCAGGATATGCAAGGGACTGAAGCCTGAGGCGCCGGCGGCGGGCCGGTTCGGGATGGCGAGAGTGCCCGGAGCCGCTCCCTCTCTCACCAGAGCGGATGAAGCCGGCGGACTGAGCGCTCCTCCATCTGCAGCAGGCACCTCTTGGAAAGCCTTAGGCAGCAAGAAGATCCTCGTCCTGATGGCCCAGTTCAGCGATGTGCCGTTTTCCTCGGGAGCCAAAAGCGCATTCGAAGATCTTCTCAACTCCAGGGACTACACTGCGGGCGGCGCGACAGGCAGCGTATGGCAGTATTTCCATGACAATTCCGGCGGGAGCTTCGATCCCGAATTCACCGTCGCCGGACCTTACACCCTGTCCAAGCCGAGAGCAAGCTACAGCGACAATGCGGAGGCGATGATACGGGAGGTCGCCGCCCTCGCCGATGCGGACATCGATTTCGGCGGATATTCCGAAGGCGGCACAGTCCGGGACATCTTCGTGTATTATTCCGGAGGAGCCAAGAGCGATGCCGTGGCTGACGCCATCTGGCCGCACAGAAGCCTTCTGACCTCAGGCATCCGCCTGGACAACAACCTTCTGCAAGGATATGCCTGCAGCTCGGAGCTTGAAGTCTCCGACTCCGGAGAGAGTCAGGCATTCGCCACCATAGGCTCCTTCTGCCACGAATTCGGCCACATACTCGGCTGGCCGGACCTGTATGACAACAACTCCGCCAACGGCAGCGCCGACGGCCCCCGGTTCTTCTCTCTGATGGATATCGGATGCTACAACAACGGCGGCAAGACTCCGCCGGCTCTCGGAATATTGGAGCGCTGGATGGCCGGGTGGAGCACGCCGGAGATATTGTCCGAAGCCGGGCCTGCCACTCTGCTGCCCGCAGCCGACGGCCACGGATACCTCATCCGCACGGAAAGCGACAGCGAATATTTCCTGCTGGAGTGCCGGGGCACCGGCAAGACCGTGTGGGACAAGGCGGAATATCTTGACTACTACGGCACCGGCAAGGCATGGGGGCTTCTTGTCGGGCACACCGACATCTCCGGCACATCGGGATGGAAAAACTATGCGCCCAACGACATCCCGGGCAAGGAAGGATATTCCCTCCTGTATTCCGACAAGACAAGCGTCGGCGGCCTTGCTGCGGCATACTGCCCCACCCACTGCTTCTTCCCCGGAGGCAGCGGAGTGACGGACATCCGCAGCGATGCGGCCACAGGGCTCATATCCCGGGACGGGAGGCGCACCGCAATGGAAATCTCCGGCATAGCTCCGGACGAGGCCTCCGGGACTGTATCCCTCACTCTCTCGCAGCCTGGAGCGGACATCTCGGACGCAATGACCATCCTCTCCGAGCACGATGCCGTCATCAGCTGGAGCGACGACATCTCCGCGTCTTGGACAGTCTCCTGGCAGAGGGCTGACGGCGGCGAGGCCAAGTCCGTGAAGACAGACACCCCGGAAGTCCACCTCCAGGCATTGGAAGCCGGACGGGAGTATCAGATAAGTATCACATCTGACAGGAGCGGCAGACCGGTGACGCTGTCAGTCACCACTGAAGGGAGAGCCTCCGGCCTGCCGAGGATCAGCCTGTCCCAGCTCGCCGCGGGAAGCGGAGAGCGGCGGCTTCTGTCCCTGTGCGGATGTGACGACTACACCGAGATACAGTGGCATATCGACGGAGCCGAAGCCGACAGCTACACCACCCTCGCCAAAGGGGAGCACTACATACAGGCCGTCATCACGATGGCCGACGGGAGCAGGAATTATTTCGCAAGATATGTCAATGTCCTGTTCTGACGATTCGGATATAACTGATTGAACGCCGTTTGAGCCTATGAAACTTCAGCTCCGCATATTCAGCGCAATAGCCTGTCTCCTGTGCATCGCCGGATGCGCCGGAAGCGGCGGAGACGGTGACCGGTTCAGAGAGCAGCTGGAGCAGTCGCAGAGCCTCGGCGTATGGAAAGACGGCCGTCAGATCTTCACTTTCAGCAAGACCTCCCACCAGTATTGGTGCAGCCCGTCCGATCGCACGATCCGGATCATCGACAACGATGGCGCGGAGCTCATTCTCCTCCGCCTCGACAGGATGCCGGCGGAAGGCGTCACGACAGACGGCACGCTCAGCGGCGACACGGGAGCCGGCGCCACCGAAGTCAAAGAACTCTACATACTCAAGCACGACATCCGCAACATCTGGCTCTGGTCAGATGTAAACAATATCGGGCTGGTACTGCCCAAATATGGAATACTCTAAATTATTGTCAACATGAAACAACGACTAGCGCTATTCTGGCTTATGTTTCTGACCGTCATCTTCCAGGTGGCAGCTCAGGACATGCACGTGACCGGCAAGGTCATCGACGAGAGCGGAGAACCTGTCATTGGAGCCTCCGTGTTCATTTCGGGAACGAAGACCGGAGACATTTCCGCCGCCGACGGCACATTCAAGCTGTCGGGGGTGAAGCAGGGAGCTATGCTCACTGTCTCCTGCATAGGTATGAAGACCTTGGAGGTGGCCGCAGCACCGCAGCTCACAATAGTGATGAAGACGGATGACGAGCTTCTGGACGAGGTGATCGTCGTCGCATTCGGCCAGCAGACCAAGTCGTCATTCACCGGTTCGGCAGCCGTGGTCAAGAGCGACGCCCTCGAAAAGAAGCAGCTGACCAATGTCATCAGCGGTCTTCAGGGCGAAGTGGCCGGACTTCAGATGATCAATGGCAGCGGTTCGCCGAGCGCCACGCCGTCCATCGCCATCCGCGGATTCGGCTCCATCAACGCCGGCACGTCGCCTCTTATCATCGTGGACGGTGCGCCTTATGACGGCGGATGGAACAATATCAATCCGAACGATGTCGAGAGCATAACGGTGCTCAAGGATGCGGCTTCCAACGCCCTCTACGGAGCCCGCGGAGCCAACGGCGTGATAATGATCACCACCAAGAAGGCCAAGGCCGAGCGTGCGGTCATCACTCTGGACGCCAAATGGGGCGTGAATATGCGCGCCACGCAGGACTATGACAAGATCACCGACCCGGGACAATATTACGAGACCTATTACCAGGCCCTCTACAACTACAACATCCGTGACAACCGGATGTCCGCGTTCGCCGCACACCAGGCGGCCAACAGCACTCTGGGACGTCCTGCCGCGAACGGCGGTCTCGGCTACATCGTCTATGCCGTGCCTGACAACGAATATCTCATCGGCACCAACGGCAAGCTCAACCCTCACGCCACCCTCGGCAACAGAGTTTACAACGACGGCAGATTCTACACTCTTCTTCCCGACGACTGGGTGGACGAGGGATTCCGCAAGAGCCTGCGCCAGGAATACAACCTCAGCCTCTCCGGCGGCGGGGACAAGCTGACATTCTACGGCTCGCTCGGCTATCTGGACAACAAGGGCATCGCCTACAACTCCGATTTCGAGCGTTACACCGCAAGATTCAAAGCCGACTACCAGGCGAGAACCTGGCTCAAGGTCGGCGGCAGCCTCAGCTACGCCCACACCGACCAGAACGATGTGAACGACGGGGACAACCTGTTCTCGATGGTATCCGCCCTCGCGCCGATATATCCGGTGTATCTCCGTGATGCCGACGGCAATATCATGACCGACGAGAACGGCAGGGTCTATGACTACGGCTCCGGCGAAAATGGTGGCGCAAAGCGTCCGGCCAATCTTCTTCCTGCGCGCAATCCGCTGCAGGCCAACGAGCTCAACAAAGACACCTCTGTCGGCAACATCACCACGCTCACCGGGTTTGCGGACATCACCCCTGTTGACGGTCTGAAGATCACCCTGAACGGCACGGTCACAGACGACGAGTGGAAGAACACCCTCAAGGTCCAGCCTTTCTACGGCAACACCGCCACGACCTATCCGGGCGGATACATCGCCAGGACAGCCTATCAGACCTACACTCTGAACTTCCAGCAGATCATAAGCTACACCCGCCAGTTCGGCCTGCACAACGCCTCGCTCATGGCCGGCCACGAAAACTATGACTACACCTACAGCTATGTCTGGGGTGACAAGGAGAACATGTTCTCCTACTTCGACTGCAACGAGCTCGACGGCGCCGTGAAAGTCTCCGACACCGGCAGCTCCAGCAGCAGATACAACACCGAGGGCTGGTTCTCAAGGGCGATGTACAACTATGCCGAGAAATATTTCCTCTCCGCATCCTACCGCCGCGACGCTTCCTCACGTTTCCATCCGGACCACAGGTGGGGCGATTTCTATTCCGTAGGCGGAGCCTGGACCATCAACAAGGAGGACTGGTTCAAGGTATCCTGGATCGACATGCTCAAGCTGAAGGCGTCCTGGGGACAGCAGGGCAACGACGCCATCGGCGACTACCGATACACCGACACCTATTCCCTTGACAATTTCAACGGCGACGTGGCCCTCATCCAGAGCAGTATCGGCAATCCCGAGATCACCTGGGAGACCAACAGCAACTTCAATACGGGCGTGGACTTCGACCTGCTCGGGGGCAGGATCTACGGAAGCGCGGAGTATTTCCACCGCAAGACCACGGATATGCTGTGCTTCATCTATGTGCCGATGTCCGGAGGCTATGCGGGCTCCTATGACAACGTGGGTGACATGATGAACCGGGGCCTCGAACTCGACCTGCATTTCAACATCTTCAAGACCAGGGATTTCAGCTGGAACATCGGCCTCAACGCCACCCACTACCGCAACAAGATCCTGATGCTCAACGAGGACAACAGGGGCAATATCCTTGACGGACACGCCGGATATGTGAACGGACTCTATTTCCATGGGGAAGGTCTGCCTCTGCACACGTTCCGCCTAAAGAAATATGCGGGCGTCTCCTCGGAGGGCGAGTCTCTCTGGTATCAGGTGCTCGACTCTGGCGAGACCGTGACGACCACCCAGTCAAGCAACGCGACCTACTACAACTGCGGAAGTTCCGACCCGGATCTCTACGGCGGATTCAACACCTCGCTCACCTTCAAGGGATTCGATTTCAGCATCAACTTCAGCTACAGCATCGGCGGCAAGGCCATAGACTACGGTTACCAGGCGCTGATGGCCAATCCTTCGGCCGGAAACACCGGATTCGCATTCCACAAGGACATCCTCAAGGCCTGGTCCGAGACCAACAGGGACTCCGACATACCGCGTTTCCAGTATGCCGTCTCCGATGCGGATACGGGCGCGACAGACACCTCCGACAGATTCCTCACCGATGCGAGCACGCTCACTCTGCAGAACTTCAACATCGGCTACACTTTCCCGGGCAAATGGATCAACCGTCTCGGGCTCAGCAATCTGCGGCTTTACGTCAGCGGTGACAATCTCTGCTGGTGGAGCTGCCGCAAGGGATTCGATCCTCGCGGCAGCTTCTGGGGCTCCACTTCGACTTCCTCGTACTCGCCGGTGCGCACATTCACGGGAGGACTGACCGTACAATTCTAACTTTTTAAGAATCAATGAATATGAGACAATATATGAAAGTCCTGTCAGCGGTCGTGTGCGGAGCATTCCTGCTCGGCGGCACAAGCTGCATCAAAGAGACATTTCCGAGCTCAAGCGTAGTGCCCGACCAGCTGAACAAGTCATCGGCGTCGCTTGAATATCTTGCCAACAGTCTCCCGTCATTCATGCTCACCTGGGACACCTACGGTACCTCCAGCAACACCATGGACTGGGGCTATGCCTGCCAGATGTATATGAGGGAAGTGTGCGGAGAAGATTTCCCGATGGCGGACAACGGCTACAACTACTGGATCTATCTGGAGAACGCCATCGCGCTCCGGTATATGTACTATTATCCGTACTACTATTATTATTCATTCATAAAGAACGCCAACAACGTCATCGCCAAGGCCGGGGACATGTCTCCGGAGACGAATGAGGCCGTGCGGAACTATCTCGGCATCGGCCAGGGCTACAGGGCCATGCTCTATCTGGATCTCAGCCGTCTGTTCGAGTACCGCAACACAGGCGTGGCGGCGATGGATGCCGACGCCAAGGACGAAGGCGTGATCGGAGTGACTGTGCCGATCGTCACTGAGAGCACCAAGACTGCGGACCTGACCTACAATCCTTGCGCCCCGTTCTACACGATGTACCGGTTCATAATGAACGACCTCAACAATGCGGAAGCCAATCTCGACGGCTACACCCGCAGCCACAAGGCGTTCATGGACAAGAGCGTCATCTATGGCCTCAAGACGAGGCTGTGGCTTGAAATCGCCACCCGCTGCGAGAAGAGCGGAGAGGACCTTGCAGCCCTCATAAAGGCCGACTCAAATGAAGACGGCTACGGCAAGCTCGGCATCACCAGCGCAAACGACTGCTACGCAAAAGTCGCGGAATATGCCCGCCTGGCCTATACGGGCGCCGGCTACACGCCTCTGACCCGGGAGCAGTGGAGCAATCCGGAGACCGGATTCAACACCGCCCAGCCATCCTGGATGCTCGGGACGCTCGTCACCACCAAGGAGCAGATCAACAAGACCTACTGGAACACGTTCCTCGGATATATGGCTTCCGAAGCCGACTGGGGGATGACCCAGAAGGCCTATATGGGCTATCGGTGCATCTCCAGCGCCCTCTATGACAAGATCTCCGAGAGCGACTGGCGGCACGGCAGCTGGATATCGCCTGACGATGCGGGCGGAAATTCCGTCCCTGACGGCTATGACCTCAATCCTGCGCTCACCGGAGAGAAATGGTCCGAGATGCCGGCATACGCCAATCTCAAATTCCGCCCCGGAAGCGGCTCCCTCGATGTCCTGGAGACAGGTCTCATCGCCTCGCTGCCCCTGATGCGCGTGGAAGAGATGTACTTCGACTATTTCGAAGCCATCGCCCACACGGAAGGGGTCGGTGCGGCGGCATCCGCCCTGCAGGACTTCATAAACACCTACAGATACACTGACGCGTCCTACACCTGCACGGCCTCGGATATGGACTCGTTCCTGGACGAGCTGATGGTCCAGCGCCGCATCGAGTTCTGGGGCGAGGGTATCAACTTCTTCGACTACAAGAGACTCGGCCTCGCCGTCACCAGAAGATACGACGGCAGCAACTATGAGTCTGACTATCAGCTGAACTCCATCAGCGGATATGTGGCCCCTTGGATGAACTACATGATTCCGGAGACGGAGAAAGACAGGAACGTGGCAGTCGTCATAGCTCCAAACCCGTCAGGAGTCATCACCGCAGACGGATCGATCAACTATAAAACCACCGCAGAATGATGAACAACAATATTATATTCGCAATGTCGGCGGCTCTGCTGTGCATTTCCGCGCAGAGCTGCAAGGAAGACAGCTATCAGCCGGGGCCGGAGACTGCGGCCGGTAGCGTGTCGGCATATTTCACATCCTCCAATGAGGCCAATGTGATCATCACGCCGGAAGAATACGCCGTATCCGACATTCTCACCCTGACAGTGAAGCGCAAGATAGCCGACGAGGCCGTATCTGTCCCTGTCATCGTGACTTACAAGGATGATGCTCTGGAGATTCCGTCCGAAGTGAAGTTCGGTGCCGGCGAAGCCGAGTCTTCTTTGGAAATCAAGATGAACAATTTGGAGAAAAAGAAGACTTATGCCTACTCCATCCGGCTCGGGGACGACTATGCGGACCACTATTCCGTCCTGGACGGTTCGGATGTGTTCACCGGCACGGTGCTCGTCACAAGATGGCTCAAGGTGGTGGAAGACGGAGTATTCTACTATTCCGGCAATGTCTTTCCTTATGTCTATTCGGACATCTGGTGGCTGGACGGACAGGACAGATTCTATATCGGGAACTTCCTGGGCTCCGGCATCGATCTGGGATTCCGGATCAAGCATTATGACAAGACCGGCAAAAACACGTTCTCGCCGAGCGACACTACTACCTGGAACGGAGTCTTCGAACCGACGGACCACTATTTGAACGGAGCTAACGGCAGTTACAGCGGTTGGTGGCTGATGTCCGATGTCACCAATGAAGATTATGCCTACTGGACACCGGAAGGCTCCACGCTCGGAATCGACTACATCCACTTCTATAATGCCGACGGATATGCTGAGATCTATCTCGCAGGCAAGAAAGAGGATGACAAGGGCTGGGAGTATGGCGGCTGGCTGACACCTTACATCTACTATTCCGACTCTTCCGACGGATGGAGCAGTCTGAGCTTCTGGTGGGAAGGTGTCACCGATTTTCTTAACGAATAAACATCCGGAATATGAACACATTACACA
>CAVECU010000004.1:0-27428 GCA_963614015.1 uncultured Eubacteriales bacterium | reverse complement strand
GCCAATGCCATGCCGTCCGTAACGTGCCTGATGATGAGTCTCGCGCTCTCCTTCGGCGTGAGCCCGTCGTGGAATCTGGCCCCGATCCCTTCGTTCTCGATGAAACACTGCGGGTTTTCGATCTTGCCTATGTCGTGATACATGGCACCGGCCCTGACCAGAAGCACATTGGCGTCAATGCTTCTCGCGGCGGCATCGGACAGATTCATCACCTGCAGCGAATGCTGGAAAGTCCCCGGAGCCTTCTGCGCCAGAAGCCTCAGCAGCTTGTTGTTAGGGTCGCCGAGCTCCATCAGCCTTGAGCTTGACACCAGAGCGAACACCTTTTCCATCAGATAGATGAGAGGATAGCACGCCACTGACAGCATCGAGCCGAAGAACAGGTACATCACAAGCCGATAATCCTCAAATGAGATACCCTCGTTGATAAGACGGAATCCTATGAATGTCAGCACAATGGATACGAAAGATATCAGCGCCGACACAAACTGCCGCCACCCCTTGCTGAAATATTCGAACACGAACATCGCTATGACTCCGGACACGAGATTCAGAACGAAGAGTTCCACGCCGTTGTGGGCGAATATCAGCAGCGGAATCAGCGAAAGCACATATACCGGGAGGACGACTCTCTTGCGGAAAAAGGCCAGCAGATACAGGGCCGCCAGCGAGAACGGCACCAGATACAGCAGGGACGGATTGACCCTGTCGGTGATGAACACCGCAAATGCCGTCAACGCAAAGATGAAAAGCAGATAAAGATACCGGTTCGTCTCATAGAACACGTCCGGGTTGGTGTAATGGATGGACAGGAAGAGAATCAGCACGATGGCCAAGGCTATCAGCGCATTGCCGGTCCACTGGAGGGCAGCGGGACCGTTGTAGCCCAAGCTCTTCTCATATTCGGCCTTGTACGAATCCAGCAGCTGCTCGATCTCCGCGGTCACGATCTCCCCCTTGGTGACTATCAGCTGACCTGCGGAGACAAATCCCTGGGTGGGAGAGATATAGTCCACCGTCTCGGCATGCACGAGCTCCGTAGTCTCCTTGTCATACAGAAGATTGGGGACAATGGCCTCGAACACCCCGGAGGCCTCCAGCAGCGAATCGGCCTTAATCCCCGGGAACGCCCCGAGCAGATCGGACACCAGTTTCTCTCTGGCGGAAGACAGGGTATAGACGTCCGAGGACGGCATCTTGGACGCGTGCTTGTCCCTCTGGACAAATATCACATCGGCGGAGCGGCTGACATTGTCACCGGCCGGAGCGGCCTCATCGGCCATCACGCCTCTGCGGAAAATCTCCGAGAGAGACGACGCTATCCGTGGACGCACGTTGTCGAATGCTCCGAGATTCAGCGCCCTGAGGCTGCGGACGGCATCCTGCTCGGTCTTCTCCGAAAACTTGTAGTACGGCACTATCTTCGTGCCGGCGGCATCCCGCTCGGCCTGGAGCTGCTCGCCCGTCTTGAGCACAGGAAAATCTATCCTGGATATCAATGTCTCATATACCCAGGGCGAACCTTTCTTGTAGTCACAGTTGAACCTTCCCGTCCTCGGCATCATGGCCGTCAGCAGCAGGAAGAATGCGAAAAGCGTCAGATAGATTTTCGGTGAACGCGGGATTCCTGTCTTGGACATATAGAAGCTGTTTGAATGATCGTCTCCGTAAAACCACTTTGCGGCAGCTGTTCAGAGCTATTTGTGAAACGGGCTGCCGGTCTCCCTGGCGATGAAGCCGTACGTGAGCTTGTCGGTGAGCCTCGGCAGCAGCCTGTGAGCCCATACCGTCACCTTGCCCAGACCGGTCAATATCATTTCCGACCGCCTGCGGCTCAAGGCCTTGGCAAGATACTGCGCACATTTCTCCGCGCTCATCAGCTTGCCCTCATCAAGAGGCGTCTCCCCCTGCGGCGAACCGTCGGCCGTGAGGGCGGCGTTCCTGACATTGGAAGCCGTGTAGCCCGGAGCGAATACCAGCACATTGAGACCGTCATACAGATGTTCAATGCGTATGGTGTCCAGAAAGCCTCTGATGGCATATTTGGATGCGGAATATCCTGTCCTCGCCGGCAATGCCGAATATCCTGCGATAGAGATGACTCCCACCACAGAGCCCCTGGACTTCAGCAGCCAGGGCAGCGCATATTTGGTGCAGTTCACCGTACCCCAGAAATTCACGTCCATGAGACGGTGAATGACCGAAAGGTCGAGATCCTTGAACATTGCCCTCATCGACACGCCTGCGTTGTTGACCAGGATATCTATCCTGCCGAACTTCTCCACAGTCATATCTATCAGAGCCTTGCAGTCAGCCTCCACTGTCACGTCCGTCTCTGCGCACAGGACCTTGGACGGATCCCTGTTGACAGTCGGGGCTTCCGCCTGAAGACGGTCGAGGTGCCGCGCGGCAAGTACGACATTGGCCCCGAGGCTTCCGAATAATCTGGCAGAAGCCAACCCGATACCCGAGCTGGCTCCCGTCACGATTATAACTTTGTCCTTGAAATAACTTGTATTCATCTCATTACTTCACTGTCATGACAGCGATATCGTCTCCGTCATAGACTCCGGCGTCAAGCTTGGAGCGGATCTCCTTGAATGCGTTGAGCGTATAGTCCACGTCCTCAAGCGTATGAGCCGCCGTGGCGATGATACGGAAGATGATCATTCCCTTAGGGATGACAGGATAGATGACGATGGAACAGAAGATTCTGTAGTTCTCGCGGAGGTCTTTCACGATCTTGGTGGCCTGTGCGATGCCGCCCTTGATATGTACAGGGGACACGCAAGCCTCAGCCGGCCCGATGTCGAAGCCTTCCTTGCGGAAGCCGTCCTGGAGCGCGCGGGTCACATCGAACAGCTTCTTCCTGAGCATGTCGCCTTTCGGGCTGTCGATGATTTCGAGCCTCTTCATGTTGCCGATGACGAGCGGCATCGGAAGAGACTTGGCATACATCTGAGAGCGCATATTGAACTTCAGATAGTTGATGACCTCCTTCGGTCCGGCCACGAAGCCTCCGATACTTGCCATCGACTTGGCGAACGCGCCGATGTAGATGTCCACTCCGTCCATTACTCCGAAATGCTCGGAAGTACCCCTTCCGTGCTCTCCCATGATGCCGAATCCATGGGCGTCGTCGATGAGAAGCCTGAACTGGTATTTTGACTTGAGAGCCACGATCTTGTCGATGATTCCCAGAGCGCCGGTCATTCCGAACACGCCCTCGGTGATGACAAGCACTCCGCCGCCCTGCTCGTCGGCCAGCTTGCAGGCCTTGGCTATGACTCTCTCGAAGTCATTGGCGTCATTGTGCTTGAACTTGTATTTCTCACCCAAGTGCAGACGGATGCCGTCAAGCAGGCAGGCGTGGGCCTCGGCGTCATAGACCACGACATCGTGACGGCCAAGAAGGCTGTCGATCGTGGAGACGATTCCCTGATAGCCGAAATTGAACAGGAACGCGTCCTCCTTCTTCTCGAATTCGGCGAAGCGGCGCTCCAGCTCCTCGTGATATCTGGTCTGCCCGGTGAGCATGCGGCTTCCCATAGGGTAAGCGAGCCCCCACTGCTTGGCAGCATCGGCATCAGCCTTGCGGACCTCCGGATCATTGGCGAGGCCGAGATAGTTGTTGAGACTCCAGTTGAGGCACTCGACGCCGTTGAAAGTCATATGAGGGCCGAGCTCCCCCTCCAGACGGGGGAACATATAATATCCGTAGCCGTCCTTCTGGTACTGACCTATAGGACCGCCCGAATCTCTTGAAATTCTGTCAAAAATATCCAACATACGATTATGGTTTAGATTTTGGAAATTCACTGTGTCTTTTCAGGCCCCGCTATGCATCGATGTTGGCATAGTGGGCGTTCTCTTCGATGAACCGTCTGCGAGGCGGCACGTCATCACCCATCAGCATGGAGAAAGTCCTCTCGGCCTCGGCGGCGTTGTCGATGGTGATCTTGCGGAGCCTTCTCTTGTCCGGATCCATGGTGGTGTCCCAGAGCTGATGATCGCTCATCTCGCCGAGACCTTTGTACCGCTGCACGGTCACACCCTTGTCCGAGCCCTTTCCGAGCCGCTGCGTAGCCTCGGCACGCTGCGCGTCAGTCCAGCAATAGACTTCCTCCTTGCCCTTCTTCACGAGATAGAGCGGCGGAGTTGCCAGATAGACATATCCGTTGCGGATGAGGTCCAGCATATATCTGAAGAAAAATGTCAGGATAAGCGTGGCGATATGGCTACCGTCCACATCGGCATCGGTCATGATGATGACCTTGTGATAGCGGAGCTTGCTGAGGTCCATACGTTTCTCGCCGTTCTCATCTTCCTGCGCCACCGTCACGCCGAGAGCGGTGTAGATGTTGCGGATCTCCTCGCTGTCGAATGCTCGGGACTCGGCGGCTTTCTCCACATTGAGGATCTTGCCTCGCAATGGCAGGATGGCCTGGATTCTGCGGTCGCGGCCCTGCTTTGCGGTACCGCCTGCGGAGTCTCCCTCGACCAGGAACAGCTCGCACACTTCCGGATTCCTCTCCGAACAGTCGGCAAGCTTGCCCGGCATTCCCGCGCCGGACATCACGGTCTTGCGCTGCACCATCTCGCGGGCCTTGCGCGCGGCATTTCTCGCAGTCGCGGCCAGAATCACCTTCTCGATGATCGTCTTCGCATATTTGGGATTCTCCTCAAGATACTGGTCCATGGCGGCGGAAGTCGCCTGCGACACGGCCGACGTCACTTCGCTGTTGCCCAGCTTGGTCTTGGTCTGCCCCTCGAACTGAGGCTCGGCCACCTTGACCGAGACGACAGCGGTGAGGCCCTCCCTGAAGTCCTCCTGCGACAGCTCCACCTTGACCTTCTCCAGAAGCTTGTTCTTGTCGGCATAATTCCTCAGGGACCTCGAAAGTCCCATCTTGAAACCCTGGAGATGAGTACCGCCCTCGATCGTATGGATGTTGTTCACATAAGAGAGGACCGTCTCCTTGTAGCCCGTATTGTACTGGAGAGCGATGTCTATCGGAAGTATCTTGTCGGAAGCGACGCATATCGGCTCCGGGATGAGCTCCTCGGAATTGGCGTCCAGATATTCGATGAACTCCTTGAGACCTTCCTTGGAATAGAACACTTCGGATTTGTAGGTCTTCTCGCCCGTAGGGACATAATTGCCGTTCTCATCGGTATGATACTCATCCTCAAGCGTCCTCATGTCCGTCAGAGTGATGCGTATGCCCTTGTTGAGGAACGCGAGCTCGCGCATCCTGCTGGCCAGAGTATTGTAGTCGTAAACAGTCGTGGTGGTGAATATCTCCGGATCCGGATGGAAAGTGATCGTGGTGCCCGTGCCCTCACAGCTGCCGAGCTCCTCCACACCGGTAAGCGGCTTGCCCTTGGAATATTTCTGGCGGTATATCTTGCCCTCTCTTCTGACCGCGGCCACAAGCGAATCGGACAATGCGTTCACGCAGGACACGCCCACTCCGTGCAGACCGCCGGAAACCTTGTAGCTGTCCTTGTTGAACTTGCCGCCGGCGTGAAGCACCGTGAGCACCACCTCCAGAGCGGACTTGTGCTCCTTTGGATGCATATCCACAGGGATACCTCGTCCGTTGTCCTGCACGGTTATGGAGTTGTCCCCGTTGATCGAGACCTCGATATGGTCGCAGAACCCGGCCATGGCCTCATCGATACTGTTGTCGACAACCTCATATACAAGATGATGCAGACCTCTTACACCGATGTCTCCGATGTACATTGAAGGCCTTTTCCTGACCGCTTCCAGACCCTCGAGGACCTGTATGCTGTCAGCGGAATATTGCTCTTCGGCCTGAAGCATCTTTTCGTTTTCTTCCATTACGACTCCTTTTGTTTTTCGTTATCAATGCGCGTCACGCGACGCACGCGTCAGCCTACAAATATAGCTATTGTTCACGGATTCTGCAAAGGTACTTGAGCCAGAACTCCCTGTCCGAGGAGAGCGAATGCCGGTGCTGGAGATCCCTGTATCCGTGCTTTCCGTCGGGATATATCATCAGGATGAATTTCTTTCCCTGCTTCTGCATCTCGTCCACGAGCTGCAGAGTGTTCTGGAAATGCACATTGTCATCTCCGGTGCCGTGTGTGAGCTTCAGCATCACGGGTTCCACCCCGTCCCGGAAGTCATCGCCGTAAGTGACAGGGTATTCCGAGACATGATTTATGACCCTCGACCCGGCATAGCCTTCCGGGTTGGTCTCCGGCGTCTCCATGAACCGCTCCGTATAATGCGTGTCATACAGCGCCCAGTCATATACTCCGCCGCCCGCTATCCCGTATCTGAAATATTCCGAAGCCGTGAAAAGGAGCATCGCGGTCATCGTACCCCCGAAAGAAAAGCCCTCCACGCCTATCCTGTCGGGATCCACAAAAGGCAGAGAGCGCAGATATTTCGCCCAGGCGACGAAATCGTCGATTTCGTGACGGTTCAGATTGCGGTACACCATATCCAGTCCGGCTCTACCGTCGTGTCCGGCAGCCCGGCAGTCGGCTGTCACCTCGATTATTCCATGGTCCGACCACCACTGGCTGCCGGAGGTCGGAGCGATCCACCTGTCACGCACCATCGGAGTGTCCGGGCCGCCGTAGATGTCGATGTGCACAGGATATTTCCGGGACGGATCGAAGTTCTTGGGATAGACGATGTAAGCCGGCAGGCGGAAGCCTTCGTTGTATATGTGGATCAGCTGCGGAAGAGCGTATTTCTCCGGAGAATAGTCCTCACCCCTCATATCGGCCACCGTCACTCCGGAGCCGGGATTCTTCACGGCATCGGCCGTCCTGCTGACCCTCAGCTGCACAGGCGTGGTGAAATTGGACAGCGCGGCCACAAAATATTTCCCGTCAGGGGAGAATTTCACAGACGAGACATTGAGCGAGGTGTCAGTCAGCGCCTTGACTTCACCGTCAGCACCGGCCCGGTACAGGGTCTGCCTCTCCCGCACGTCACGGCAGGCGGTGAAATACACATCGCCCGAAGGCTCATCGACCCTGAGGAGCGACACCCTCCAGTTAGGCCCGTCAGTGAGCCTGCACAATGTCCGGCCGTCGTAGGAGAGGAAATAGATCTGCTGCCATCCGGTCTCGAAGCTGCGCGCCATATAGAGACCCTTGTCAGTGAACAGCATCCCGTCGATCCAGTCAAGCCAGGTCTTGTATTCCTCGTGATAGATATGCTTCTTGGAGCCGTCCTCCGCAGAAACGCTGTACAGCTCCAGCGTATTCTGTATCCTCGGTTCCCGGCTTATGAAGAACTCCCGGCTGTCGGCGCCCCAGAACGGTGTCCCGAAATACTGGTCGTCATCTTCGTTGAAATCCGCCCAGACAATATCCGGAGCAGCATCTTCCCCGCTCCTCCCGGACACATCCGCAATGCCTATACGCACCCGGGGATTGGCCTCGCCGGCTTTCGGATAGCGTGTAAGCGCAAGCGTACCGTCTTGTCCCGCAGGGGAATAGATCGGAAACATCGGGACCGCCGTATTGTCAAACCGGTAAAACCCTATTTTCTTCGAATCCGGAGACCACCAGAACGCCCTGTATCTGGACGGACGGCCGAAGATCTCCTCATAATACACCCAGGACGCATAGCCGTTGAGCACGAGCTGCGAGCCGTCGTATGTCAGACGCCGCTCCGTCCCGTCCGCCACATCTGCGATGTAGAGGTCCCCGCCCCTTGTGAACGCCACTTTGGACGAATCCGGGGAGAATGTCAGGTTCACGGCGCCTTCGGGCCGCACAGGGGACTCCGCGAACCGCTCCGGAGCCTTCACTCCCATGCGGATCTTCATCTTGGGACATTTCACCGAAAATGCGTCTTCGTCAGTGAATGAGCCGTCATAGGAGAACACCACTTCCGACGGGCCCGTCCATTTCCAGGCCGACGGAATCTTCCTGAATTCATCCGCCCGCACGGAGCCGCACAGGCACAGCGCCGCACAGAGCACCGCCGTTTTTCCAAACCTCTGTATTTTCATAATTTCCATATATCGTTCATCTGAAATCCGAATCCTTGAAATTCACGAGATACACCATCTCGACCGCCCTTGTCAGCGCGGTATAGAGCCATTTGCAGTCATCAGCCGAATAGCCGTCCTGCCAGAACGGGTTGTCGATGAAGACGCACTTCCACTGGCCGCCCTGCGACTTGTGGCAGGTGATGGCATTGGCATATTTGAGCTGAAGGGCATTGAAATATTTGTCTTCCCGGACGGCTTCATACCGCTTCTTCTTCACGGCGATATGCTGATAATCCGCAAGAACGCCCTGATACAGAGCATTCTGCTGCTCATAAGTGAGCGATGCCGACTCGGATTCGAGAGTGTCGAGACAGACTTTGGCGCAGATCTCCCGAGAGCCATAGTCCGGGAACGAAAGCCGGGCCTCGGCGAAATGCAGGCCGTACCGGTCTTCGTAACGGCCTATCTTCTCAAGCTTCACTATGTCACCGTTGGCTATATAATCCATATCCTTCAGATCTTCCGCGAACTGATAGCAGTTTTTGACCACCATCAGCTTGTCGCCGCGGACAAGACGTTCCTCCTTGTACTGGACGGATGCGCGGATGCCGGCATTGTACCTGTTGGCCCTCTTGTTGGAACGGCAGAGCACCACGGTCTCGTCTTCGCCGTACCTGTCGTAAGCATCCGCAAGAGACTCTATGAGTTCGCCGCCCGTTATCCGGCGCACATCCGGGAAGCCGTCCGCCTCAAGCCCGAGCCTGTCCACCGGGAACACGCCTCCGCCGCCGTCATAGTCGCGCGCTATCGTCATCCGCAGCAGCGTGGCGTTGTGCAGTATCCCGGATTCGGTCTTCTGCCTCACCACTTCCGTCAGCTCCGAATGGGACACTCCCCCGAAGACGTCCATATATTCCCGGGACAACGCAGGACTGCATTCGTGTCCTATCGGCGGCAGCTGGGCCGCATCCCCTATCAGAATCAGACGGCACCCGCTTCCGGAGCGCACGAAAGATATCAGGTCTTCGAGCAGATTGCCGGTGCCGAAAAGCGCTGCGGACTGCCCTCCGCCGCTTTCCAGGCCTATGAGAGAAGCCTCGTCCACCACGAACAGGGCGTCCCGGCTCTTGTTCTGCGACAGCGAGAACTTGCCGATCCCGTCGGCATCCAACGATTTCTGACGATAGATATGCTTGTGAATCGTATATGCGGGGCTTCCGGCATACAGAGACAGCACCTTGGCGGCACGGCCGGTGGGAGCGAGCAGGATGCAGGGGACTTTGAACTCCTTCAAGGCGGAGACCACCGCGGCGATCGCCGTAGTCTTGCCCGTGCCGGCATAGCCGTTCACGACCATTATGTCCCCGTCATCTCCGGTCAGGAAAGACGCGATGCCCCGCAGCAGAGTGTCCTGACACTCCGTCGGCTCATATTCCAGGCCGTCTCTGAATTTTCCGTACAGGAACTCTTCTCTACCCATTTTCCTTGTCTGAAAGGTCTCCGTCCGTCATTTTCTCTCCTTGAAAGCCATCATCACAACGGCAAGCACCGGATAGACCTCAAGACGCCCGAGGAACATATCCGAGATGAACACCAGCTTGGCGAAGACCGGGATTTCATTGTAGTTGCCTACCGTCCCCAGCTCGCCTATGGCCGGACCCACATTGCCGAGGCACGAGACCGATGCTGCGAACGAATCCTCCACAGCCAGTCCTGACAGGACGCACAACGCCATCGAAAAGACTATCAGGATGAAGTACAGCCCGATGAACACCACATGGGGATAAATCTCCTCATCTTTCAGGATGTTCCGCCCGATGTGGACCTGGTTGATCGATGACGGATGGATGCCGCGCCGCACCTGGCTGAACACGGATTTCAGCAGAAGCAGGATTCTGTCGCACTTGATACCTCCGGTGGTGGAGCCGGCCATAGCACAGGGGATGGAGACCAATATCATTATCATACAGGCAAATACAGGCCATCCGCTATTGTCGGATATGGCAAATCCGGTAGTGGAGATGAAGCTCGTCACGTGGAAGAATCCGTCCATCAGAGCCGAGCCTATCCCAGCATCCGTCCCGCCGGCCCGCAGAGCGAAAGCCGTGATGAGCGACGCCGAAAGAATCGTCATCACATAGAACTTGAGCACGGGGTTGTTGAGCGGCTTCAGACTTCTCGTGGCCACAGTCATGTAGATCAGCCCGAAATGAATGGAGCTCAGGAACATGAATATGATGGTGATGATGTTGACCGCCGCCGAGCCGTAGGCGCCGATGGAAAGGTTCTTCGTGCTGAATCCTCCTGTCGCGCAGACGCTGAACGCGTGATTGACGGCATCGAAGGCGGACATCCCGGCAGCCATATAGCACAGAAATGACGACAGGGCAAGCCCGAAATACACTGCGGTGAATATCAGCACTGTCTTGTTGGTCCGCGACCTGTATCCTTCCCTGGACAGGGAGGAAATCTCCATATTGGTGAGCCTGAGCCTCACGGGGCTGGATGACGGGATGATCAGAAGCAGGAAGACCACGACTCCGAGTCCGCCGATGAAATGCGTGGACGAGCGCCACAGAAGCAGGCTGTCCGGAAGGGCCTCCACATTGGCAAGTATCGTCGCTCCCGTAGTCGTATAGCCCGACACGGACTCGAACAGGGCGTTGATCACGGAGAACGGCCCGCCCCACAGAAGATACGGAAGCATCCCGAAGATGCAGGACAGCAGCCAGGCGAGGACTATGATCATATATCCGTCCCTCAGGCTGATGTTCCGGGACCCGCGGACGAATATGAACGGGAAGATCCCGACGACGAATGTGATGGTGAAGCTGATGATGAGCGCCGCCAATGCGCTGTCATTGCCTTCCGCCACGGACACGGCTATGGACAGCAGCATGAAGAACGCGCTTGCCAGAAGCGCGAACCCCACATTCCTTGATATGACCTTGAGATTCATTCGGAAGCCTCCTGACCCGCCGCACCCCGGGAGGACGTCTTCCTATCCGCGGCTGTGCGCAAAGACTTCAGCCTCTTGCGGAGCTGGATATTTTCTCCGGTGATCTCGGCGATGCCGCCGTTCAGCTCGGACAACTGGTCATCGCCGTCGAAGGTGCAGCCGTATTTGGTCCCGAATGAGCGGTAGTTGTTCAGACCGGAGAGCATCCGGTATATCGGATTCACATAGTAAGTCAGCAGGAAGAACAGCAGCAGAAGCACAAGTACCAGACCTACGGTCACCGCCACGGCTCCGGGGATGATGCTGCGGTAGAATCCCCTGTCGAAAGTCGCCGAATTCTTGCGCAGCTCATTGTAGATGGCCGTATTGAGAGCCGTAATATCCTGATGCAGCTTCCTGTAGCGCGGCTGGAGCTCGCTGAAATACCATGCCCTCGTGTCTATGAAATCCGAGAGGATGACCTCGGGAAGATCCCCGCTCGCTTCCATATAGGCAGAATACGACCGCATCACCGAGTCCGCGAGATCCCGCATCACGGATGAGGACAGGGAAGCCTTGAGACTGTCGCAATGAGCTATGACCCTGTCCTGGTTGAGCCTCGGAAGATACACTGCGGAGCTGTCTCCGATGACCGAAAGGATCGACAGATTGTACTCGTTCGCGGCATCGGCAAGGCTCTGGGAGGCATTGATGCTGCCTATGTTGTTTGCTATGAGATTGGACACATAATTGCTCATCCGGCTATATTCCATTATGGTTATAAAGCTGGATACCAGCAGGATGACAGCTATGGAACTGAAGCTCAGCACCAGTTTCATACGCATTGTCAGTCCGAATTCCCTTATACGCTTTCTGATCTTCCTGAACATCTTCCGTCACGGGCCGCCAAGACGTCCCGGACTGCAAAATTAATAAAATCTTGGAGACGACATCCGCATTCCGGATGCCGTTTGCTCCGAATCAGTTATTTTTGCAGTCGTGACACTTCAGGATTTCATACTCGCGCATTCGGATGACGACACCGCCGCTCTCATTCTCGGGCGGTCCAAGTGGCCGGATCTGGACATGGACAAGGCCGTGACGGCCATAGAATGCAGACGGAAGATACGCTCCAAGCTGCCGGACTGGTACGCCGAGCCTGGCATCATCTATCCGGACACGCTGTGCACCGAGCAATGCAGCTCCTCATTCACGGCTCGATACAAAGCCGAGGTCATATCCGGGCTCCACGGCGGGCGCTGCAAAATCGCCGACCTCACCGGAGGCCTGGGCGTGGACAGTCTGGCGTTTTCCAGATGCGGCGCCACGGTGCTCTACAACGAGATGGACTCCTCCCGCGCAGAGGCTGCGGAGCACAACTTCACCCTGCTCGGCGCACCGGACATTCGTGTCATGAGTGAAGAAGCCGGACCCGCCTCTAAAGGAAGCCGCATCTGGCAGGCGCTTGCCGGATTCGGCCCGGACATCATCTACCTGGACCCTGCCAGGCGCTCGGCCACAGGCGGCAAAGTGTTTCTTCTGGAAGAGTGCAGCCCGGACATATTGCGGATGCTCCCCGATCTGATGGGCGTCTGCGGCAGGATCGCCGTGAAAATATCCCCGATGGCGGACATCTCGATGGCGGAAAGCCGCCTGCGGAGCGCCGGCGCCGGAGTGGAAGCTCTGCATATAGTCGAGCATGACGGCGAATGCAAGGAGCTTCTGCTGATTCTCCGCCGTGGAGACGGCGCCGCGCACACATATCCGGTGACAGTCGTCTCGCCGGGTGGCCGGCTCACAGTTCCGTCAGACATGGAGTCCGGCAGCCGAAGCCGCTTTCTGACGTCGGAAGCCATGTTGATGGAGAGGAAGTGGCTGTTCGAGCCGGGGAAAGCCCTGTCCAAATCCGGGCTGTTCAGCGCATTGTGCACTCTCGCCGCAGCTCCCGGCGGAGAGCCGTGCCCGAAAGCCGGGAGATCGACCCACCTGTATTTCCCGGACAGTCCGGAAGCCGCGGAGAGGGTCGGAGGCCACGGAAAGATATTCAGGATACGGACTGTCCTCCCCCTGTGCAGGCAGAGCATGAAACGTCTTGCGGAAGAATATCCTCAATGCGAAGTGTCGGCAAGGAACATCCCTATGACAAGCGACGAGCTGCGCAAAAAATTGCACGCCCGCTCTGGAGGGGACGTGCATATATTCGGAATCCGGACAGATTTCTGCGGAGCGGAGCCGCAGAAGCCGGCCGGATATCTCATCGTCACAGAACGATGCGGATCCCACCGGTAGCCCCGATGCCGCCAGTGCCATAGAAAGGCGTACGCTGGATATTCATATTCAGAAGATTGTCACCTCTGAGCCAGAATGACATCTTGCGTGTGAACGCATATTCCGCCTCCAGTCCCAGATCCATCCAGAACGGGATATACACCTTGGCCCCGTACATCCCCGATGAGATATTGTCGCAGAGCCTGCCGCCCCTCCGGGATGCGAACTCCGCCGTGCAGCGGAAGAACAGCCTGTGCCTGAAGTTGTAAGCGGCATTGACGTCCCCAGTGAAAGAAGAAGGCTCGAAGCAGATGAGCTCCTCCGCCGCGATGCTTGACGCTCCGGCGCGAAGCTCGGCGTCCAGAGCGAAAGACTCCGACTCCCACTGCGCCAGAAGGGAGGCATAGGCCTCGTCATATCCGAGATATGTCACGGCAGGCACATAACGGGCGGACGTGCCGTCGAAGCCGTACACAAGCGCTACCATGTCCAGCGGAGCATTGCCGTAGGAGACATATCCGGCCTTGGCGTCATAGCGGAAACGGCCGCCGATATTGCCCCGCAGTCCGAATGCCGCGTTGATGCATTCCACGGTGTTGTCAGCAAGCGGTGCGAGTGTTCCGGAGAAATACGGGCTGTAGAAATGGTTGCGCTCCTTCCGCACCGAATACGGATTGCGGTCAATGCCTGAGGTCGCGCTGAAGTACAGGTGCATATAGTCCTTCACCGCCGTATATCCCACATACACGTCAGGATAGATGATCTGCCCCTTGCTTGAGTTCAGGCTCCATCCGCAAAAAGTATCGTCCGAATTGACTTTCACGCCTATGCCGAGTCCGAGAGACAGACGCCAGCGCCCGCGCTCCAGAAGATATGCCGGCGTGAACATCGCAGTCCCGGCGCTTGACGAGAGAATGGACGAATAAGACGTGAGCCCGATATCCATCGAGAGCCGCAGGCTGCTGTAGTCGCCGAGTCCCCGGCCTATCACCGCCGACAAGTCGAAATCATTCATGTTCAAACTGTTCGCATCAGCGCTTGCATCACTTCCGGGCCAGATGACCACATAGCCGTCGCCAAGCCCCTGCGAGGAGTAGCGGTACCGCAGGGAGACATCATAGCTGACCCCTTCAGTCACCGGGCGCAGAGACCTGATGCGCACGCCTGCCGAAGCGGCGTTGTATCCGGCAGCCGTCAGAGAATCCTTGGTGTGGATGCCGGTATAGTTCACATCGAACGTCAGTCTCGCCCCCGTGAAATCGGCTCTTCCGCTTGCTCCCGCCACAGTCTTCATATCATACCCGTTCCACGAGCCTCCAGCGCTGCTGAGCGTCCCGCCGCCGTCCGGGGCGATGCCACGATAATCACCGCAATACGAATGATGGGATGCATATGCGCTCATCCTCAGCCGTCCTTTCATCTGCGGCTCCCATACCAGATCCATTGTCGGGCGCAGCCTCCATCCGGCTCCGGCCTTGAAATAGAATTTCCTTCCCGTATATGCGTCGGGGGCCGGTTTCATATCCAGAAAATAAGGCTTGAAGTCATACGCCCCGCGATATGGATTCTCGAATACGGAATAATCGAAATCCAATGCGAAATCCGTCAGAGTATCCGGCACGAACATCTTCTGCTCCGGCTTGTGCACATCCGGAAGCCGGCCTTCATAGGCTCTGGTCACTTCGACCGTGGTGTTCTTTATATTCTGCGCGGAGATGCCGCCGCATACGAGCAGGGCCGCTCCGAAAACAATGAGCTTCATCTGTTTCATCGTATTCTCCATCACTGCGATTCAAAAGTCTTTATGCTCCCCTCTCCGGGCTATTCCCGTGCTGCGCCGCTCCCATCGTCAGCCGTCATCTCGGCTATCTTCGCAAGCCTCATATCCACGCTTCCCGGCACATCATCATCCTTGGACTGCGGAGTGTAACCGTCCCTGATGCTCTCGAACGTAGCTTTCGCCTGCCGCAGGTCGCCTCTCTCGGCGAATGCGTCACCGAGCAGGATGAATGACTTGGCAAGCCAGTATGTCTGATCCGTGCCGGCATCGGAGAACTTATATACCATATTCTCCACATCCGTGAAATTGCCCTGGTCATAGCTGTCCTGAATGAGCATGAATGTCGCTTCAGCGCCCTCCGGCGTAGATGGCGATGCGGAGAGCTTGCGGAGAATGCCGAAAGCCGCGTCACGGTCGCTCGTCGCGAGACAGGACTTGGCCGCCACATAATCCGACCTGCGCACTTCATCCGCATCCGAAGCGCTGTCCGCGCCGACACGGGCCGCACACTCTATGGCGGTCTTGTAGTCCCCCGCGGCATAGGCCGAATTCATCATACCGACTATGGCGGTGTGCCTGTTGTTCTCTATCTTGGCCACCTCCAGCAGTTTCTGATAGCCGCCGTATGCGTCCTTGTAGCGTTCCATACTGTATGACAGAGAGGCGAAGCTGAGAGACGAGGTCTCCACGAACGGGCCCTCGCCGCTTCCGATCACTTTGGCGTACCAGTCGCAGGCCTGCTCTTTCTTGCCGAGGCACTTGTAGCTTTCCGCCATATAGAAATGAGCCAGATTGAGATGCGCACCTTGCGGATATTCTTCCATATAGGCCTGGAGCGACACCAGCGCCTTCTGATAGTTCTCCGCGAGGAAAACCTGCTCGGCGGCATTGAAATACATCTCCTCCTTGTCGGCTCCGGCTGCATCCCGGCCCACAGGCAAGGTCTTCAGATAGGCGAAATATTTCTCCGGCTCCTGCCTGTTCTGATATATCGCCTCGATGGCCGCAAGCGCATCCTTGGAATAATCCGATGCCGGCATCTCGTTTATCACCCTCTTGTAGTAGCCGAGCGCGTCTTCATACTGGGACTCGTTGACGGAGATCATTCCAAGTCCTATCAGCGCCTTAGCCCGATAGGTCGAATCTCTGCCGGACGAGACTATCTTCTCGTAACACCCGGCGGCGGAGGCATTGTCCCCCGAAGACATATGGGCTCTTCCGAGCTCATAGATCGTCTCGCACCAGAAATAAGCATCGGACGGGGCGCCGAGCGCTTCCGACAGAAGCTTTATCTCGGAAGATGTCTTCTCGGTGAGCGAATATGCCGTACCGGCCTGATAGTAAGGATACAGATCATCCAGCTGAGGATACCGCACTATGGCCGCCTCATAGGCCTTGATGGCTCCCGGATAGTCCTTGCGGATGAATGCGCAGTCGCCGCGGCGTATCAGAGCATCCCGGAGACAGGTCCCGTCACCCGTCCCGGCATAGTTGTCAAACCACTGGGCCGCCTGGGCGTAGTCGCCCATCTTGTAATAGCAATATGCGATGTTGTACGGTATCAGATTGCCCTCCTGCCTGCCGTCAAGCGCTGACACGTTGTACAGCGCCTTGTACAGCTCCAGCGAAGACTTGAAGTCGTCATCCCTGTAGTACGCTTCGGCAAGCCAATATCTTGACAGGTGGTTCAGCGCCGACCTGCCGTCGGAATAATAGGCCGAAGTCTTCAGGCACGGCACCGCACTCCGGAACGAGCCGGCCTCTATCAGCTGCTCCGCACGCAGATAATTGGCTTTCATATAGTTGTTCTTCATGTTGTCATCCAGAACATCTATCTTGTCATAAGCCTCCACGGCACGGGCATAGTCACGGCTGTACAGTGCGGCAAGAGCCATATAGCTGTAGATCCTGTCGCCTTTGGACTTGTCCGAATATTTGGCGATGTAGCTGTCGAATGCCGAAGGGTCATTGTTCAGGTCAAATGACAGCTTGGCGAAGTTGAAATATGCATCTTCTTCGATATCGGCATTGTATCCGTATGACGCGGCGTCCTTGAACGCTTTCAGCGCAGCTACCTTGTTCTTTATCTGTATATAGCTGTAAGCCAGCTGATAGTTGGCTATCTGCCCGAGCGAATCAGTCCTGTCCGGCATGAGACTGTAGTTCTCCACCGCGCCCTTGTAGTCCTGCAGCGCATAGAGCAGAGATCCCGCATAGAAACGGTCAGCACGGCTGCGCCCGGCGGTGACACTGATCTTGTCATAGTATTCCTTCGCCTTCGCGGCATCCCCGAGCACGAGATAAGACTCGGAAATGATCCTCGCGAGATGCTGACGCCTGACTTCGGGCACTTGCCCATACATCTTGTCGCCGTTCTCCGTCACATAGCGGTAGTCTCCTGTCATGAACCGGCACTCCAACAGGTAGAAAGACGATGCTTCGGCGAATCTGGCGTCCCCGGCGGATTTTTCGAACCATCCTGCGGCCTCACCGAATTTCTCCTTTTCGTACAGGATATATCCGATGGAATATGCCGCCGGCGCCTGATAGTCGTTCTTCGGCAGAGCCGTCACCGCCCTGAAGCCCTCAAGGGCCTCCTCCGGGCGGCCGCTTCCGAACTCGGAATAGGCTTTCTTGAACAGGAACTCGGCCTTGCCGGCCTTCCCGGCGACCTTCGGAGACACCATCGAGAACTGCTCCGCAGCCCCGGCATATTCTGATTTGTCAAACAGATTCAGCGCATGGGCGTATCGCATCCGGGGAATGAGACCCGAATAAGGGTATGCGGATATGTACCGTTCCATCTCGTCCGCATAGTCTGCGGAATCCATCAGCACTCCGCAGAGCACGGCATAGCCTTGCGTGACTTCATCGCCTTCGGAAATCGACGAGAAAAGCTGCCTCGCCCTCACATAGATGCCGCTTTCGTACAGGTCCATGGCCTGTCTGAAAGCTTCCGTCCTCTCCGCCCGGCTGCGGAGCCCTTTCCTGATGCCGGCATCCGGCACCCTGTCATCGGCTGCGGACGGCACGGACATCAGTCCGGATATCGCCATCACCGCGACCGCCATTTTCATCACCGTCACGGAGACGGCATATCTGCATGCTTTCATAGAAGCTGTCCTTTTCGAAAAAATGCGTTTTCAAACTTGTAAATATACGCATTTTTATCGAAAAGGAGGCTGCCTACGAGATCCTATACTTATACATGACTTTGACAGGCTTGCCGCAGATGCCCTCGTACTTTTTCACGAGAGAGTCATCCGAGAAGCGGTACACATACACGCTGCCCTTCAGGTCTCCGGACCGGGACGGATTCCAGGTCGCGACATAGAGCAGATTCTCGAATGTCCCGGCCTCACCCTGGAAACGGCCCTGGAAATTCGTACACATAGACACGACATGCTCGCCTTCCGGAAGTGTGATCTTCGGCGAAGTCGGAGGACGCGATGTCGGTGTCCAGCGCCAGACGGCGTCATCATAGGTGTAGTAGATGTATTCCGGAGCATTCACGGAATTGACCATCACCGAATTGCGGTCCATCTTCACGCCGCCCTCCACAGTGAAGTCAGGCAGCACACCCGTCGCCGCCTTGAGGGCTCCCGTCGTGGACTTGATGCAATAAGTATTGTCCGCGCCCTCTTTCTCAAGCAGGACATAGACCATGTTCTTGAGCGCTATGGCGCTGAAATTGACTATCTTGTAGCCGCTGAAAGCCAGACTTGTCACCTTCGCGTTGTCAGGCTGGATCATGGTGTTCTCATTGTAGAGGACATTCTTGACATTCGGAGTGCCGGTGGCGGACGTACGATACGTCAGCCTCCCGCTTCTGTCCACGCGGACAAGGGCTGAAGCGTCCGTGCGCTCCGTCACGAAGTCGCCGTACAGGTCATATCTGAAAGTCCTGCCGTCCGCTCCTGCCATCAGCGTATAATAGGCTGATGCCGAAAGGGCTTCTCCTGCGAATCCGGTGCAATATGTCCCTCCTGCGGAGACCATGCTCACCTTGTTGTAATATTCAAACGTCTTTGGCTCCAGCTTGAATATCGTGCCTTCCGCATCCGCCGTCGAAATGAGCAGCGAACGGTACTGCACATCCTTGGACGTATATGCCGAGATGAACATGTCAGTCGGACTGACAAGGCTCTGGCCCGGATTGATGAGACTGAACACGTCCGGATATACTTCCGTCTCGTCCGCACCGGCATTCTCCGGCAGAGTCTTGACAAAGGCGAGAGACCCCTTGCCGTCATCATCGCACAAGATGAGCAGCCCCTCGTCCATTCCGGAATTCACATTGAGCGTGAAGTACTTGAATTCGATGTCTTCGCCGTTGTCCACCTTGAGCCTGAGCACATAAGTCCCGACCCTGTTGAACACATATCCGATCTCGGCCTTGTCGGAGATCTTCGTGATCCCTGTCATCTCCTCCCGGCTCCCGTTCTGCTTGCGCTGCCCGTAGCTCCACTCGTAGGTCACAGGCAGTCCGCTGCTGACCTTGAGATCGGTATAGACAAGTTCCTCTCCGATGTTCACGTCTATCACGTCCGACACTTCATTGAAAGTTATCGGGGAGAGCTCGGGATAGTTCTCGTCATCTATCCCGTAGCAGGCGGTCATCCCAGCTATGGCAAGAGCCGCCGCCAATCTGTATATCATCTTCTTTTTCATCTGTATAGTCCTCCTTGATTATCGAAGCAACGCCACGGGATCTTTCCAGTATTTTCCGGCCGTTCCGGATTTCACCTGAATAAGTTCCACATTAGGATCGTCAGGATGCTCCTCATACCACGTCTTGTAATACTCGCAGAGCGGGATCAGCACATAGGAAGCCCAGGCCGCAGGATTTTCAGTCGCGAAGAAACTCTGCTTGATGCCATCCTTGTCTATGTTCTCTCCGTATTTCTCCAGGCACTCCTCGTAGAAGATCGGATTCGACTTCTGCATATCGTGATATATGTCCAGCATCTTCCTGTATTTGGCGGGATAGAATCTCCCGAGATACATAGCCCAGCCTTTCAGATCCTCCTTGGCCGTGGACGCATCCCACCAGGACGGACAGAGAGGCTCGCCGTCAGACACTCTGATGTCGAATACCGGCGACAGGATGTTCGTGAGCTTGGCGCTGTCGGCCACAAGCGGAATGAAGTTCTCATTCTCCGCGATTCCGAAACGGATATCGTGCACCTTCGTCTTCATGCTCTCCGTGCGGTTGATCGTGAAGACGATGTTACCCGAGACTTCCCCGGCCGGAATCGTCAGTCCCGACACCGTAAAGTCCTCGCCCTCCACAGCTTTGACGATTTCCGTACCGTCCTCATCCTGTGCTGATTCCGGCTCCAGATACTCCAGAGTGATGACTCTGTCCTCAGCCCGGGGCATACCCATCATCTTGACAGGCACGGTATAGGCGATCGTCTCGTCTTCCGTCAGCGAGAACGACAGATTCGTCGCAGATGACACCTCGAAGTACAGATGGTCCTTCTGATTTTCATCATACATGATCCACGTCCCCTTGCACGCGCCGGCTGCAAACACCGACGCCGCAAGGCACAATGCATTGAATATTCCTAGTGGTTTCATACCGATTTTCCCGTTAATTTTCTTCATCTCTTGCCTCATCCTCCCCGACAGGGTAAGGAATCTTGTAAGTGTTCACATCCGAGCCGGACAGGGTGGTCCCCGCAGCCACTTCTATGTCCTTCCCGAGCCGTTTCATATCGTGCCACAGGAAGCCTTCCCCGTAGAACTCCTTCCGCCTCTCCGCAAACAGCATATCTTCAGTCACGGCCGTCCCTTCGAGAGGATCGAGCCCTCTGGTGGTGATCACGGCGTTGAAATATCCGGTGGCGGCGGCAGGATCGCTCCCGATCAGAGACTCCGCCATGATGTAGTACATCTCCGGAAGGCGGAGGATGTTGACCCCGAGGATCGATTTGCCGGAATATGTCGAATTGTCCGACGTGTAATAGACCGGATTGACCAGCTTTTTGAGCTGCTGCTGTCCGTCGTCGAACCACGCCGCAAGCCTGTAGTCCGTAGTCGAGGAGCTTGCACCGCTCTCGTACAGGCTCTTGTAGTCGGCGAGGCGGAATATGCTCGAAAGCGAACTGCCGCTCAGGCCATACATCTTGGCGTTCTCCTCCTCATACTGCTTGGAATATATCCCGAAAATGGTCTCGCACAGGTCCAGAGTCCCGTTGTCCGGCTGATTGAAAGCCTCCGTGCTCCTCATGCTGAACTTGCCGCTGCCGATGACCTTCTCCGCATAGACCGCCGCATTCGCCAGGTCGCCGCGTGACCAGTACACCCGGGCGAGAAGAGCCTCCACGGCATACAGGTTGAGATGGATTATCCTGCACGAAGAGAATCCGCCTCCCCTGTCATTGCTTCTCTCGGCCGCAAGCAGAGTCTCATCTTGCGAAAGGCAGGCTTCAGCAGCCTTCAGATCCTTGATGATCAGGTCATACGCCCCGTCAACGGAGCTGAACTCGGTAATCTTGAAAGAATACTCGGTCACATACGGAATCGCCCTCGCTTTCTCGCTTTCCGGAGCCCACACAGGAGCCCCGAAGAGACGCAGCAGCTCGAAGTGGACCAGTGCCCTGAGCGCCAGCGCCTCGCCCTTGTACAGTCCGGTATATGGAAACTCATGGTCTCCCCCTTTCGCGATATGGGCGATGATATTGTTCAGCTGGTTGATGATTTCGTAGGAATTGGCCCAGATGCCTTTCCTTATCGGTGTGGCGGTAGTCTTTGTCCACAGCCCATAGGACATGCTCTGGAGTCCGTCGTCAGAGGTGCTGACATTGACGGCAAGGACTTCCGGAAGCCAGTGGAGATAGTTCTTGTAGAGATATGCATCAGTGCCAAGCTGTGCATAGATGCCGTACAGCGCATCCTCATAGCCTTCCGCAGTGCTGTACATGTCGGCATCGAACACTTCGCCCTTTGGATTGACATCCAGGAATTTGTCGCACGACAGAATCCCGGTCAGGACAAGTGCTGATATGAATATCTTGAGTGTATGTTTCATCTTGTATGCTCTTTAGAAAGTAGGACGGAATGTCAGGTTGATCGCACGGCAGTACGGATAGGATGTTCCCCTCTCGAACTTGACGGTCGACAGGTATCCGAGATCCGTCAGGCCCAATCCGATGCTGAGCTTCTTCAGCCCCAGCTTGTCCATAAACTTGGCGTTGAACTCATAAGCCACGTTGATGCTGGAGAAATACAGCTCATTCCTCGTCTCGACGAACCTTTCGGAATTGACGGTCTCCCTCGTGGAGTTGATCGCCAGATACCGCACCAGATCGCCCGGAGCCTTCCACCTGTCCGTGTATGCCCTCGCGTCCACATTCTGCTTCGGATTGATGTTCTCGACCTTGCTCTGGAGCGTGCTGTTGTAGTAGTCCGCGCCGAACGTGTAGCTTGTGGTGAGACTCAGCGAGAAGCCCTTGTACCTTACGGTGTTGATCCATGAGCCCTGAAGGATAGGATTCGTATTGCCCACAGCCACTCTCTCGTCCGAATCATAGGTGTAGGTGTAGCTGCCGTCCTTCTTTATGAATATTTCCTGACCGGTGGCGGGGTCTATTCCCGCGGAGCGCATCGCATAGATGTCGAACTGGGAGCCTCCCTCGGTGAACAGAAGCTTCGGCTTGACAGAGTCCGACGCATCGGCCACCTCGGTACCCTTCAGGGCAGTGGAGATATTCTTGATCTTGTCCATCACGTGACCGCCCGTCACCACAGTCACCCACGACCAGTCTTTGGTGTTGATGATGCGTCCGGACAGCGAGAAGTCGATACCCGCATTGCGTATCTGCCCGAAATTGACGTTCATCGAGGTGACGCCGACGGAGTACGGCAGATTGATAGGCATCAGCAGGTCATAAGTCGTGTTGTTGTACCAGTTGAACTCCATATTCAGCCTGCTGCCGAACATCGCCGCCGTGACGCCTACGTTGCGCGACAGCTTCTTCTGCCACTTGAGATCCGGGTTACCCATCGTCCTGGTGGCCGCGCCTATGCCGGTATAATAGTCATAGTCAGACTTGTACTCGTAGATTGTCTTGGCCTGATAATAGTCGAACGAGACCGTTCCCGTATATCCGAGGCTTATGCGCGGGGTCAGGGAATCAATCCATTTCACATCCTTGAGGAAGGACTCGTTGTGCGCATTCCATGCGAATCCGCCCGACCAGAACGGAGCGAAACTGTTGTCCGAGCCGAATCTTGAGGAACCTGAAGTCCTGAACGAGCCGTCAAAGACATATCTGTTGAGGAATCCGAGGTTTCCGTTCACGAAGAAGCCGACCTCGGTGGCGATTCTCTCCCGCCCGGAAGGCTTGCCGTTGGGCGCATATCCCAGAGCGAAAGACAAGTCCGAAAGACCGTCCTTGAGGAAGCCGCGGCCCTCACCGGTGGAGGTGTTGGACGTGGTCTTCTTTATGTTGCTGCCGCCGCTGATTCTGAACAGCGACCCTCTCTTGTCCAGAGGCAGGCCATACGAGGCCACAATCTTGCCGCTGACGGTGAATCCCTTGCTCTGTCCGAACGTATAGCTTCCTTTCTGCGAGACGTCCGAATATCCGACATACTGGGCGGCGTCCGGAGAGACATATTTGTCGCTGCTTCCGGAACTGATGGTCATGTTGGCCTGTCTCCTTGACTTGCTGAAGCTTGACAGCGTGGCGTCATAGAGCGGGTTCGTCATCCTCTCCGAGTTGGTGTCGAACGGATCGAAATAGTAGTTCTTGATGTAATTGCCGTTCTCGTCGTAGATCTTCTCATACGGATTCAGCTTGGAATACGCCGAGAAATCGCCGTACGGCGACGCCTTCGAATCCGTCAGGGTGTATGTGGTCCTGAACGAGAGGGTCAGCTTGTCCCGGGTATGATAGTTGACATTGAATCCGAGACTGTAGTTGCGCCTCAAGTCGCCCTTCATCACACCGTAGCTGTCCGAGAGACGCATATTCGCCCTGTAATCGACATTCTGTCCCTTTGCGCTGAACATCAGGGAATGCTGATGGCTGAACGGGACACGCAGCGGAGCGTGGATCCAGTCCGTGTTCACGCCCTGACGGACATTCTTGAGCTTGTAGGCATAGGCCTTGTCCATCGAGCCGTCGGCCGTATCATACAGCCCCGCCAGCCTTTCAAGCTCCAGTTTCTGGCTCGCGGATGTAAGATTGAACGAACTCAGGTCCGGAATGCTGAACTGAGGCACGAAGTTGTAGCTCAGCCGCGCCTTGGCGTTGTCGATGCGCTTGCGCTCCACTACGATGACGCCGTTCGCGCCTTTCTCACCGTAGAGAATCGTCGCGGAAGCGTCCTTGAGCACATCAACACGCTCAATGTCGAAAATGTCCAGGTCGTACAGCTCCTCCATCGAGATCTCGACGCCGTCCAGAATGATGAGCGGGTTGTTGACACCCTCTTCACTTTCGTTGGTGATGAGCGAGGACGCCCCGCGGATGAGCAGAGACGGTATGGCATTCGGATTTGATCCGGCGGCATTGTTCTCCACCATCACCATACCCGGGGTCATGGCCACAATGCCCGCAAGCAGATTGGTAGGAGACAGCTCGACGAGAGTCTCACCCTTTATGGTGGTGGCGGCTCCGGTGAACGTGCTCTTCTTCTGGGTATAGAATCCGTTGACGACCACGCCCTCGATCTCCGAATCGAGACTTTTCATCACGACATCGTTCTGGGTGGAGGCCTTGGCGTTGAACGTCTGCTCCTCCATACCAATGAAGCTGTACACGATGATGTTTTCCGCATCCTTTCTCGGCATGAAGCGGATGGTGTAGGCTCCGTCGGCATCAGTGCTGACGCCGATCTTGGTGCCCCGCAGCATGACTGACACTCCGGCGAGCGGTTCGCCGGACTCATCTGACACATTGCCTATCACGGTGATCATCTTCGATGTCGGACGCTGGGCCGAAGCCGTCCCGCCGGAGAAGAGGAGCACCGCAACCAATGTGAAGACACATAAGATAGCTTTACTCGGTTTCATCTGTCTATTTGTTAAGTTTTGATATGATTCGTCTCTTTTCTCATGTCCATTTCCGGCCATTTTCATCCTTGTCATCAGTCGTGCACCTCTCTGTACACTCCCTCTTCCAAAGCCGGAACTGACGCCCCCGCATCAGCGGACCGCGTCCTCGATCTGCTTCAGCAGCGAGCCGTAGTGGGCCCGCGTCTCAGGCTTCGCCCCCGACATATTGGACTTCAGAAACTTCGCGATACGGCACAGATCCTGGTGGAAGAGAGCCTTGGACTCATCCAGAGTACGGGTGTTGACCTTGTACTGCCAGTTGTATCCGGCGTTTCCGAAATCCGTGTCCATCACAGCCGCAGCCACGGCGCCTTTCCCGTTCCGGACCTCGTAGTCCTTGAGGATGTCGAGATACTTCTCCACCGTCCCCGAAGGATCGAGACCGTACAGAGCCATCTGCGTCACGGAAGGAAGACAGCATTCATCTCCGGCGGCTATGGATGAGACTTTCGTGAGATTGGTGCTCTTGGACGCGCCCTTCAGGGCGATCATCACATACAGATTCTGCAGGATGCGCTCCCCCTGCGTAAGATTCTTCCTGTCGGAAGTGCCTTTCCACACCCATTCGTAGATGTCATCAAGCCAGTTCTGCATTGTGTAGGACTTGCCGTCGGCATCTCCGATATGGGACGAGAGAATGACATCGGAATAGGTGCTGAACAGGTCGAACGCCGTGTAATACTGGAAAATCGGCGCAAGATCCACCCTCATCTTGAACATCCCGGTGAGCTCCCTGTCATTGAACCATGTGCAGCCCTTGAGCTGGTCTATCACCCATTTCAGGGACTGTCTCTGCGTCAGGACAGGGACGGCGACCGCATTCCTGCCGGGAGTCCCGGGCTTGACTGTGTTTAGATAGATGCCGCCGATATTGAGAATCACATTGTTTAGATAGCGATTGTACTGCTTTGCAAGGGCCTCGTACCGCTCCTCCCTCAGGCTTCCGTCCGGATCAGTCTCATTCGTGGTCCATTCGTCCAGATGAGACAGGATATAGCGTATGTTCGCAACGCCGTAGTCTCCGGACTTGACAGGATCGTCACCGAGGTCTTCCTCGACGGCCGACGGATCGTATCTGTGGCGTATCTGCTGCCTGCCGTACCTATAGCGCGGGTCTCCGGCATGGCTGTCAACCCAGCTCTCGAGCGTGGCTTTCTCGGCCTCGCTGCTCTCCGCATCCAGAAGCGGAGAATATGCATATTTCACAAGGAACTTGTCATAGACCCCCAGAAACGGAGGAGTGAGAGACACGCCGGCATCTTCCGGCTGTGCGACATAGTTGAATCTCGCATAGTCCATTATGGACGGAGTCGTGCCGTACTTGGCTGTAAACGAGCGGCTTCTGAGCGAATCGGTCGGATATGCCGCCGACGCCGACATGTTGTGCATGAATCCGAGACAGTGCCCGGCTTCGTGGGCGATGATATATTCGATGCTCTCCTCGAGCACATCCTTCGGCAGTCTGGTGCCCCGGACGCGCCCGTCCACCTGCGCAGTCTGGCAGAATCTCCAGTTCTCGGCAAGCTTTATGACGTCATTATAGACAATGATGGACGCATTGATAATCTCGCCTGTCGAAGGGTCCACCCATGAAGGGCCCATGGCATTGGAAATCATGGCCGGCACATATCTTATGCAGGAATATTTGAGATTGTCGGGGTCGAACTCAGGGTCTTCCCCGGCCGTCGGGAAATCCTTGACCTGCACGACGTCCTTGAGTCCTATCTCCTCGAACGCCTTGTTCCATCTGAGGACTCCTCTCTTCGCCGGCTCACGCCACTCCTTAGGAAAGGCGTCGTCCATATAGAACACTATGTGTTTTGCAGGCTCCACCAGCTCGCCTCGGCTGAATGCCGCCGAGTCGGACGGCTGCACATCCCATCTGTGAATCACGGAATACGTGTCCACTCCCGCCTTGTCGGAGATGAGAGTGTTGCGGTTGGACAGGAATATGCCCACGCGGCTGTCGGCTATTCTCGGACGCATCTTCTTCTCCGGAAGCAGGAGGACAGTCCTGGTCACGGATACCGAGAACGGATCTTTGTCTTTCAGCTGAAGCAGCCCGAGAAGATTGGCGGATACCGTGTAAGACAGCGTGGACTTGATGGAGACATTGTCCTTGAACGCCTTGATGTCTCCGATGGTGGAAGCGCCGGAATTGAACGTCACGGTCATATTCACGCCGCCGCTGCCGCTGCCCGATTTGACCGGAGCGAGACTCTCGTCGTTGCCGGTGAACAGCTTGGTCATTTCGAACACGACCGCGCTCCCGTCAGGAGACTCACAGAAGACGGGATATGTCCCTATTATCGGTGACATGCCGTTGAGTTCCACGGCTCTGGCCATGTTGGCATCCGTCTTGTCGAAATCAGGAAGCAGATTCAC
>CAVECU010000003.1:21350-28660 GCA_963614015.1 uncultured Eubacteriales bacterium | reverse complement strand
TGTGGGGAATACTTTCCCCATGCCCCACCGGGGCTGTCACGAAGTGACTGGGGGAGACATCCATATCGACTGAAGATTTCATTTCAGTCGGTATCTCGCACCTATTCGGTGCGGTCCCTGCGGGACTTATTAGCCGCGCCGTCGGACTTTTCAGTTAGCAACCTAAAGGCTCCTTAACCCCCGTTCATAACATCACCGGCTTTCGGCCCTCGAAGTGGACCAGACGGCGGAAGCCGCAGGACTTCACGAATTCGACGGCCCGGCCGAATCCTGCGCCGACCCTCCCGGCATCGTGCGAGTCCGAGCCGAGGCTCACGAACTCTCCGCCCAATTCTCTGAATCTCAAGTAGATATTTCTATCAGGCTCGGGCGTTCTCCCGTTCAGCTCGACATAAGTCTTGGAGTTGTATTCCAGGGCCTTCCCGTTTTCCGCAAGGAACCGGAGAATCTCATCCAGAAGATCCGGGAAGTCGCGGTACAATATACTGCATTCCGGATAAGGCGCATATCTTGTCACGTAGTCGTAGTGGCCCATTATGTCAAATCTGTCCCCGAGCCACACGAGCTCCTCATACAGTGTCTCAAGGTAGTGCCCATAGGCGGTGCGCCAGTCTTTGCCTATGTAGTATCCGCCTCCATAGGGATCCGTATCGTCAAGATAGTGCAGAGATGCGATCACTTCATCGAAGCTGTATGTCTCCAGATGTGACGCTATCTTGTCCCTCATGCTCCGCTGTACGCCTATCTCTATGCCTTTGAACACCTTGAACGGTATTTCCTCCCGGCTGAAGCCGGTCTCCTTCGGGCGGATGTCTCCGGAAGCTGTCAGGGCGTTCACCCTGTCGATTTCCGCATCCCTTTCCGGCACATCGAATTCCTCCTTGTCCCGTCTGTCGGTCTCCGCTTTCTTCTCCGGCACATAGAAGTCGCAGTGGTCAGTAAAGCATAAGCCGGCGAGACCCGCCGCGGCCGCAGCCCGTGCCGACGCCTCCACGGTCGTGTTCTCCACGTCGAACGAGAACTGACAGTGGTTGTGATTGTCGTAGATCGGAGTCATCAGCTCAGCCCCTCGATAAAGCCGTCTTTCACATCGATTCTCAGAGCCTGAGGCGACTTGGGCAGTCCCGGCATCCTGATGATGTCTCCGGCGATGGCCACTATCATCTCCGCTCCGGAATTGATGACGATATCCTTGATGTCGAATTCAAAGCCTTCCGGCGCCCCATAGCGCTTCGGATCCTGCGAGAATGAATATTGCGTCTTGGCTATGCAGACAGGGAATCCGGCATAGGCGGTGCCCTCTATCTTGCCGAGCATCTTCCTGGCTTCCGGACTGAATTCCACGCTTCCTGCGCGGTAGATTTCTTTGGCGACCTTGACGATCTTGCTCTCGATGCTCTCGGCGTCGCCGTAGATGAATCTTACAGGTTCGGACGGTTTCTCGTCAATAGTCCCCGCTACCAGCTCCGCCAGCTCCACGGCTCCCTCTCCGCCACGGGCGAATGCATCGTTCAGGGCGAAAGGGACTCCGAGCCCGGCGCAGTGCTCCCGCACCATGCCGATCTCCTCTTCGGTGTCGTCTCCGAACTTGTTGAAGCAGACAAGGACGCTCTGACCGAACTTCCTCATGTTTTCGATATGTCTGTCCAGATTGGCGAATCCTTTGCGGACGCCCTCCGCGGACGGCTCCGCGATCTGCTCGGCCGGCACGTCCCCGTGCATCTTGAGACCCCGGAGAGTGGCCACGATCACGGTCAATGCCGGATTGAGTCCGCTCTTGCGGCATTTGATGTCGAAGAATTTCTCTGCGCCGAGGTCTGCGCCGAAGCCGGCCTCCGTGATGACATAGTCTCCGTAAGTCATAGCCATCTTGGTGGCGATGACGGAGTTGCAGCCGTGTGCGATGTTGGCGAACGGACCGCCGTGGATGAATGCCGCCCCTCCTTCGGTGGTCTGGACGAGATTCGGATTCATCGCGTCAAGCAGCAGCGCCGTGATAGCCCCCGCTACGCCCATATCCTTGACCGTGAACGGCTTGTTGTCCAATGTGTATCCGAGCAGGATGTTCTCCACCCGTCTGCGCAGGTCTTCGACATCCTTCGACAGGCAGAGTATCGCCATTATCTCCGATGCCGGGGTGATGTCAAATCCGCTCTCCTGCACGAGACCGTTGGTGTGCGGCCCCAGACCCGTGACGATGTGGCGGAGCGAGCGGTCGTTGACATCCAGCACCCTCTTCCAGAGGATCTGCTTCAGTCCGAAGCCCTCCGCCTGATGCTGATACAGATAGTTGTCCAGCAGGGCCGAGATCATGTTGTTGGCGGATGTGACGGCGTGGAAGTCCCCGGTGAAGTGGAGATTGATCTTCTCCATAGGCAGGATCTGCGCATATCCGCCGCCGGCAGCCCCGCCCTTCATCCCGAAGCACGGCCCGAGAGACGGCTCGCGGAGCGCAGCAATGGCCTTTTTGCCTATCTTGGACAGCCCCAGGGCGAGTCCCACGGACACAGTGGTCTTGCCGATGCCGGCTTTTGTCGGGGTGATGGCCGTGACAAGGATGAGCTTGCTTCCGGCCACTTTCTTCTCATCGATGAGAGAAGCCGGCACTTTGGCCATGTATTTCCCGTAAGGTTCGATTTCATCCTCGGGGAGTCCGATGCTCCCGGCAATGTCCCGGACAGGAACAAGCTTGATGCTCCGTGCGATTTCGATGTCTGGTTTCATCTGCAATTAGAAGCTGTTTTGAAATATATGCCGGAAATCATCCGATTCCCGGTCTGCGAAAGTACTGAAAAAATTCCGGAAACGAGAAAAATTGTATCTTTGCAGATTACCGCAAAAGAAAAAGATTAGCATGATCACATTCGGATACAAAAACAAATTCAGCATCATTCTCAGGGCGTTGTCGGCCATCGCCATCGGCCTTGTGATGATACTCAGCTCGGAAGCGACCGTGATGGTGGTGAAGATCATCGCCGCGTTCCTGCTCGCCACCGGAGTGGTGTCATTCGTCTACGGCTATCTCCACCGCCGAGACGGGGGTGTGATTCTCATGTCGGTTAGCTCCGTCGTGGACATTGTCATAGGCTTCCTGCTGTTCTTCTTCCCGGAGTGGGTCGCCGGAGCTATCGTAGTCATCATCGGTCTGGTGATACTGCTCTTCGGCCTGCTCCAGTTCGTGGTGCTTGCCGGAGCCTTGTCATCATTCGGCGGCGGCAGAGTGCCGGTCATCCTGTCCATCATAGCGGTCGTCGGAGGTATAACATTGCTGTTCAATCCGTTCTCGGAGAGGATAATGAGCGTCCTCGCCGGAGTATTCCTCATTTTCTACGGAGCATCGGAGCTGCTCTCGTTCTTCAGGGTGACGATAGCCGCAAGGGCCCGTGACGCGGAGGCTGATTTCTCCGTCGGAGCTGACAGGGTCGAATTCCCCGGCGATTCCGGGACTGACCTGTCGGATGTCAAGGATGTCGAATATCACAAAATAGACGAACAATAGCCGGAAATGATCCCCCAGGATACTGTCAATAAGATTCTGGATACGGCTCAGGTAGTCGAGGTCATCAGCGACTTCGTCTCGCTCAAGAGACGTGGCGCCAACTATACCGCCTGCTGTCCTTTCCACAACGAGAAGACGCCGTCTTTCTACGTCTCCCCGTCCAAAGGCATCTACAAATGCTTCGGCTGCGGGAAGTCGGGGACGGCCGTGGGCTTTGTCATGGAGCATGAGAGCCTCACCTATGTGGAAGCGCTCCGGTATCTTGCCAGGAAGTACGGCATCCGGATCGAGGAGAAGGAGGAGACTGCGGAAGAGATCGCCGCGCGGCAGAGAAGCGAGAGCCTCTACCTTGTGATGGATTACACGGCCAGGTTCTTTCAGGACAGTCTCAAGACTCCCGAGGGCCGCTCCATCGGCTATGCCTATTTCCGGCAGCGCGGGCTGGAGGATGAGACCATTGAGAAATACGGGCTCGGGTGGTCGCCCAAAAGCGGCAGGGCATTGGCCGACAAAGCATTGGCCGAAGGCTACAAAGAAGAATATCTGACCGCCACCGGAGTCTGCATCAAGCGCGGTGACGGCTCTCTTGCGGACAAGTTCTACGACAGGGTGATATTCCCGATACACTCCGTGAGCGGCAGGATACTGGCGTTCGGAGGCAGGACCCTCCGCACGGACTACAAGACGGCGAACATCGGGAAATATGTGAATTCGCCCGAGACGGAAATCTATGACAAGAGCAGCTCGCTGTACGGGATCTTCTTCGCCAAGAACGAGATGTCCCGGCAGGACAAATGCTATCTCGTCGAGGGCTATCTGGATGTGCTGTCGATGCACCAGCTCGGCATCACCAACGTGGTCGCATCCAGCGGCACATCGTTGACCGTGCCTCAGATACGTCTCATCAAGAAATTCACCGACAATGTCACCATCATGTATGACGGTGACGCCGCCGGCATACACGCCGCGCTCCGGGGGATAGGCCTGATTCTCCGGGAGGGGATGAATGTCCGTGTGATATTGATCCCGGACGGCGACGATCCGGATTCATATTCCCGCAAGCACACGCTGGAGGAAGTCCGCGGCTTCCTGGAGAGCAACGAGCAGGATTTCATAGCCTACCAGACTGACCGTATGCTCGGACAGGCGGCGGAGGATCCGCTGAAAAGAGCCGGGCTCATCAATGACATCGCGGACACGATAGCGCTGATCCCGGACCCCGTCAAGAGGGCGGTGTATGTCCAGAGCGTGGCGATGAAATTCGGAATGGACGAGCAGATCATATATGCCCGCATCTCGTCCGTGCGGAAGAAGATGAAAGAAGAAGAACGCAAGGAAGCCGAGCGTCTGCGTATGCGTGCGGAGGCCGGAGCCGCTTCTGACGGTCAGCCGGAGAACAGTGGCGCGGAAGCCGGCCCTGACGGAGAAGTGGAGTTTGACGGCGGGCTTTCGCGGAGACCGGATGATGCGGATGATGCTTCGGCGGGTGCGCCGGGCCCTGAGAATCCTGTGCTCGCCCCGACGGAGAGGGAGCTTCTCGGCCTCATACTGAACTACGGTCTGTCGGAGCTTGAGTTCGAGACGGATTCGCCCTACTATGACAGCGAGGGCAACGCCACGGTGGCGGAGTTCATCCGCTGCGCGATGGACGGGCACCGGTTCGGCAACTTGTTGTACAGAAGGGCTTATGACGAATATTTCCGGATGTACGACACCTGCGCACAGATGTCCCAGGCCGACATTGTCCGGGCTCTGATGAACGGGGAGGACAGGGCTCTGGCAGCTCTGACCGCGGAGCTTACGGAAGACAAATATCAGCTTACGGTCAAGAACTTCGCAGACTCGATGACATCGACCCCGTCCTATCTTGTCCGCACCGTGCCGAGGGTGCTTATGGTGTATAACTCCAAGAGAGTAAAGCAGGAAGAGGACGAGTTGACATCCCGTCTGGCGGCGCTCAGACGCGGGGAACAGAGCGAGGCGGTGATGAAAGAGCAGTTGGAGCTCCTCGGACGGATCCAGGAAGTCGTCAGGCTCCGCAAGACCATTGTCACGGAACTCGGGAGAGTCCAATAGAACGGAAAAACAAAACAATCGTGAATATATGAGCAATTTCAAGAGAACACTTGTCACTTGTGCGCTGCCGTATGCCAACGGCCCGGTGCACATAGGCCATCTTGCGGGAGTGTATGTCCCGGCGGATATCTATGTCAGATATCTCAGGATGCGCGGGGAGGATGTCCTGTACATCTGCGGAAGCGATGAGCACGGCGTGCCTATCACCATCGCCGCCAAGAAGCAGGGAGTAAGCCCGCAGGACATCGTGGACAAGTACCACAAGATCATAAAGGATTCGTTCACGGGGCTGGGCATCAATTTCGACATCTATTCCCGCACGTCATCCAAGGTGCACGAGAAGAATGCGTCGGACTTCTTCCGCAAGCTCTATGACGACGACAAGTTCATAACCAAGGAGACGGAGCAGTATTTCGATCCGGAGGCCAAGGTCTTCCTTGCCGACAGATACATCACCGGAACCTGTCCGAAATGCGGCAATCCCAATGCCTATGGCGACCAGTGCGAGAAATGCGGATGCACCCTCAGCCCGGAAGAGCTGATCGACCCGAAGTCGGCGCTGAGCGGCAGCAAACCGGAGAAAGTGAAGACCAAGCATTGGTATCTTCCTCTGGATCAGTATGAACCGTGGCTCAGAGATTGGATTCTCGAGCAGCACAAGGAGTGGAAGACAAATGTTTACGGACAGTGCAAATCCTGGCTCGACGCCCATCTCCAGCCGCGTGCCGTGAGCCGTGACCTTGACTGGGGCGTGCCTGTGCCGGTGGACGGCGCCGAGGGCAAAGTCCTGTATGTATGGTTCGACGCCCCGATCGGATATGTGTCCAATACTCAGGAGCTTCTGCCTTCTTCATGGAAGACCTGGTGGCAGAGCGGGGAGACGAGGCTTGTGCACTTCATCGGGAAAGACAACATCGTGTTCCACTGCATCGTGTTCCCGTCAATGCTCAAGGCGCACGGCGGCTATATCCTTCCGGACAATGTCCCTGCAAACGAGTTCCTCAACCTTGAGGGCAACAAGATCTCCACATCCCGCAACTGGGCCGTATGGCTCAATGAATATGTGGAGCAGTTCCCTGGACAGGAGGACGTGCTGCGTTACGTGCTCTGCGCCAACGCGCCCGAGACCAAGGACAACGACTTCACGTGGAAGGACTTCCAGCAGCGCAACAACAGCGAGCTGGTGGCCGTCCTCGGCAATTTCATCAACAGGGCCGTAGTGCTGACGCACAAATATTTCGGCGGCAAGGTGCCTGCCGATCTCAAGCCGGAGCCGATCGATGCGGAGACATTGGCTCAGATACCGGAGAGCCGCGCCGCGTTGGAGAAATATATAGAAGGCTTCCATTTCCGCGAGGCGCTGAAGGAAGCTATGAACATCGCCCGCATAGGCAACAAGTACATATCCGACACCGAGCCGTGGAAAGTGGCTAAGACAGATCTCGACCGGACTGCGTCCATCCTGAACGTGTCGCTCCAGATATGCGCCGACCTTGCCATCGTGTTCGAGCCGTTCCTGCCGTTCACCTGCGAGAAGCTCCGCAAGATGCTTGGAGTGGCGGTGCACGCCGGGTATGACTACAGGGCCGGTGAAGCCGGCACCTGCGGCGAGAATATCTACAAGGCCGGTGAAGGCAAGGCGCTGCACACTCTGCCGGCTTCGGAGAAAGGCTTGTCTGAGATTGCACCGGGATGCGTAGGCCTTGACTGGGACAACATCGGCGACACCGTTCTC
>CAVECU010000003.1:6970-21340 GCA_963614015.1 uncultured Eubacteriales bacterium | reverse complement strand
GCCGGACACCGGATAGCCGAGGCGCAGCTGCTCTTCAGCAAGATAGAAGACAGCGTGGTGGAGGCTCAGATGCAGAGACTTCACGATATAATGGAGGCCAATGAGGCTGCCCGCAAGGCTGCCGAGGCCGATGCGGTGGCTCCGCAGAAAGATGAAGTGGAGTTCGATGACTTCGCCAAGATGGATATCCGCACGGCCACCGTGCTTGAGGCCGTCAAAGTCCCCAAGTCGGACAAACTCCTGAAGCTCACTATAGATACCGGCATTGACAAGAGGGTCATTGTCTCCGGCATAGCCAAGTTCTACGCTCCGGAGGAGATGGTGGGCAAGCAGATCTGCATTCTGGCCAATCTCAAGCCGAGAACCATTTTCGGCATCGAGTCCAAGGGTATGATCCTGATGGCCCGTCAGGGTGACGGCAAGATGCGTTTCATCACTCCTGCCGAAGCGCTCCGCAACGGCGCCGAAATAGGATAAAAGGTAATATTGCCGTGGACGGGAGGGGGAGAATAACAAGTCCGCATCAGCGGACGGCCGGAGCTGGCGGGCAGGGTTGCCAGTGGCGATGGGGAGCCCGGAGGCCCACTTCCCCCATAATGGGGGACTGAGGGGGAATAGCAAGGGCAGCCTTAGCTGCGGGGGTTAAGTGGGCCTGATAGTATTACCTGAATAGGCTCTGCCTATTCAGGTAATACTATCATAGACCATTCGCTCCTGACACCGAGCTCCTCTACTGTGAACCACCGCTCATAGAAGCAGTCCAGCACCACGGGGAATGACTCTATCTCGCTGACATTGCCGCTGCTGTCCGTAGTGGCAATGACCTTGGACCCTTTGCGGCCGAGCTTCATATCGAGAATCTTGAGCCGCCTCCGGCTGTCATCATACTCGCTGCCTCCGGTATTCACCCGGAGCAGGATCTTCCTTGACTCCGCGATGATGGACGCCTCGCCTGACTGGTTCTCCACCTTGACATACCGCTCGACGGGCTGTGTGGCCTTGATAGTCCAGACGTAGTCGCAGAATGAGGTCAGAGTAAGCGTGTAAGGCGAAGACAAATCTATCTTGCCGCCGGCGTGCAGAGCTCCTGCGGAGCAGACGGCGAGCTGCGTGTATCTGAATTTTTTGACGGTCAAGTCGCTCATGTCGGCGCTCTCGTCCAGGACCACGGACACCGTGCGGTCGTCTATGTCGATCCGGCAGGATGTCTGCCCCTCGACCTCAAAAGCCGTGATATCCGCCTTGACTTCAGGCACGTATGCGCTGCCGAGGTCGCAAGATGCCGCCAGCGCTGCCGCCCCCAGATATGGAATGCGGCGCAGGAATGCTCGTGAAAAGCAGTTCATACAGTCCTTCTACAGCTCTGCAGGGTCATAGACAAATGAGAATTCGTCCAGATAGAGCACGCTGCCGATGCCTCCTGTGAAATAATCACCGTAGCGGCTTGCCGCGCCGACGATCACCACCTGCTTCGGCTTGCGCGTGAGGCTGCGGTATTCCAGCTTGATGGTGAACGGTTCATACCCGTTCACCAGACCCGACTTGCCGCTTGTGGCCGTATTAGAGATGAGCGTGCCGTAAGCGATGATGTCGCTGCCGTTGAAGTCCACGAATGTCCCGGTGTTGGTGTTGATCTGGAACTTTGACTCTCTGTCGGTGAGCAGCACGTGTATCTGGCAGGCGTCCGGCTGTCCCTTGAGCGATGAATGTGCATCGTCGGTCTTGTCGATGGCGGCAGGGGCGTAGTCCATATAGCCCTTGAGCGCGAGAGGCCTCGATGTGAAAGGCGTACCCCATTCGAGCGACGCGCCGACCCCTGACACGGCTCCGAACTTCCCGATATAGATGTTGCCTGCGGCGAACACTCCGAATGCCCTGGAACTCTCCAGCCTTGCGGCGCTCTTGCCGCTGCCTGTCACCGCGAGATGCGAAGTCTCCTGTGTGGTCGGATATACGCCGGCCAGCTTCGACCCCGGATTGGCGGTGTCCCAGACCTGGTTTGAAGAACTTGCGTTAGGCATAGGGACTTTCCCGTCCATATACCAGTCGTCGAAGCTCATATTGTACACTGAAGCTGCCGCTTCAGTCGTGAAGTTGATCTGTTTCTTGCCGTTCTCCTTGGTCGTGGCCGCGCGGACGACATATTGTGTCGAAGGCGTCAGACCCGTGAGCCTTGCGCTGAACGTCTTGTTGTCGGTGTCGGTGGTGACATCGCCGGTGAAGTCCGTCCAATTCTCATCGGCGAGCTTCTTGTACTGGACCTTGAACCCCGCCGGGACTTCATTGTTCTTGAATGTTCCGGTGATGTCCGCGAATACCGCCCAGGCGTTGGCCCCGGATGCTTCCGCATCGGCGCTCGTGAAGTCGAGCAGCAGGTCAAACGTGCGGACGTTCATCTGGTCGTCGAGTATGATCCGGAGAGCCGCGCCGCCCTCGCTGCCGTCGGTCTTCTCTATCTTGAAGTTCAACGGAATTCTGCTCTTGCCCTCAACACCGCTGTAAGTATCTGACTTGGTGAATGTTCTTCCGGCGTTGTTTGTGAGCGAAAGCGTCCAGGTGAGCGTCCCCGTAGGCTTGAAATATCCGGCGGCCTCCAGATTGCCGGCCTCAGTGCTCCACACCAGTGTCCCGGCGCCGTTGGTGACCGAGAGGGAATACCTGGTGAAGTTCTGTGCGAAGTCATCGCTGAACACCGGCTCCACAATCACATCTGTGATGCTGCAAGGTATGTCGGCGGTGGCCGTCCTGTTGGATTGGATCTTCACCTCGGATTCTCCGGAATATCTCGGGCAGTCGAATGTGGCGTCCGCCTCCTCCCTGTTCTCCGCTGTGACTCTGTATGTGCCGCAGACAAGCTCGAGAGGCGATGTGAGAAGCGTCCTGTGGTCATCTGTCTTGTTGACGAGTGCCTCGCCGTCATAGACTTTCAGGATGAAAGCGTCATCGGCTGTGACGTCAGCCCTCGTGGAGAACGTCGTCACGGAGCTGTTCTGCTCCACTGAAGCAGTCATATACCCGTGTCCGGTGTCATCCGGCGACTCCCTCAGACAGGAGACCGCCACAAACGCCCCGGCTATGAGGATATATTTCAATATATTGTGTCTCATCGTGATGCGTTTGAAAGGTTATTCGCCCGTGTAGTGGAATGTGAGTGTCTTGGAGAGACTGTTGCCGGCCTCGTCGGTGAGCGAGAGCGTGAAGATGTGGTCAGACCCGGCTTCAGGGACGAGCACAAGGATCATAGGCACCAGCTGTGAGAGCGAGAAATTGACGGAAGTCTGGCCCTTCAGGCTGTCCCCGGTAGGCATGAGGGGTGCAAGATTCTCCACGGCCACAGGGTCGTCGATGAGGTCCAGATCCACTGTGCCGTCGCTGTGGACATTCTTCTCGCTAACCATCGACGGGAGCACATTTTTGAGAGTAGGGGAATCCACCGTCACCACGAAAGTCTTGATCTTCTTCGGAGCCTTGACCGTGATCTCCACATTCATCTGTTGTGCGAGCTCCATTGTGGCGAATGTCGGATTCGCGTCCCACACCATCGTAGGCAGGTCAGGGTCTACGGGATCGACCGGATCTACAGGATCTACCGGGTCCACCGGATCGGGATCCGGAATCTCGATTTCCTCGAATCCTTCCACGATTATATCCTCCTGACGGTCGTTGACGGTAGGGTCTATGACGATGTCGATCTTCTGCACCTCACCGGTCACTCTGGCGTCCACGTTGAGGATGATATGGTCTTTCGGGCTGACACCCTTGATGATGCCGCTGATGGACGCCGTCGAGCCGTCCAGGCTGCGCTCGCCGTCGATCTGCACGGTGAGAGAGCCGGTTGTGAAATATCCGTCCGCATCGATATTGTCCTTGGTCCAGACGAGATAGTCGTTGTCTGTGGCGAACACCTTGATGTTGAACGTGCTTAGCTCCGTGAGGAATGTGTCGGTGCATTTGACTGACACTACGGCGTTGCTGAGAGAGCACTTGACGGATACCGGTGAAGTGGCCCCGGCCACCACCGCAAAACTCTGCGACCCGCTGAAGAGCGGCTGATCCCACTCCGCAGTCTTTCCTTCCGGAGATGAAGCTGTCACGACATAGGAGCCTGTAGGCAGCGTGATGGCCTTGTCCAGAATCTCGGAATACGAATACTCCTGCGAGAATCCCTCTTCCTGGGCGTTCTTGATGCTGATGATGAAGTCGCTCACATCCGTGAGCTCGGAAGGCAGCGCTTTCGTGCCCACCTGCACTTCATTTGTCCACGGGTCGGCCGTGACGGACTGGAGAACCATCTCGCCCTCGGACGCCATTTCCTGACATCCGGTGAAGATTGCGGCCGCAGCCAATATGTTGAAAAACGTATGTTTCATATTCATGCAAATTTTCCTGTTGTGTAACCTTCTGTCATATGAACCCTATTCGTAGATCATCTGAATGTCATCGACATAGAGCGAGCTCCCGAAATGCCCCTTCTGGCTGTAATTGCCGGCCACCTCCAATGTCGAGTTGGCATCCACCTTCGGAGAGCCTGTGGATGCCGACTTGAAGCAGATGTAGATGGATGAAGCTTTCTTGGATATGTCAGACCAGTCCAGATCCACGCTGTACGTGGTCCAGCCCGATGCTCCGCCTCCGGTAAGCTCCCTGGAGAGTATCGAAGTCCCGGAAGCGTTCTTGAACTCGATCTTCACGTAGAATGTCTCGTTGTTGTAGGAGTTGTATTTGTACTTGAATGTGAACTTGTCTGGTCTGCTTGCAAACGAATGCCCGTCGGAAGAGTGATTGCCCGAGCCGTCGGCCGTGCCTATGAACAGCTCGCCGGTGTAGGATGTACCGCTTGCGACAAGGTCGGTGTTCATGCTTCCCACATTCACCGTATAGATGTGGGCCGACTTCGTGCCTTGTGCATGTTCCGGAGAGTAGGCCACTGTCGGGAACGACTTCACGCTTGTGCCGGTGGTGGCCAGAATCTGGGTAGGCATGCTCCTCTTGCTGGTGACGTCCCACCATTTGTCGGAAGTGTAAGGCTTATACCAGTCGAGGTTTCTGTCTTTGGAGAACCAGCCGGTCACCTTGATAGTTATCGTCTCCGTGGTCCAGTCCTCGAAGCCTGCGTTGCCCACCTGCGCCGCGCTTTCGCATTGCAGAGTGACAGGGTCAGTGCAGTTGTCCGCATTGCCGCCGTAGATCATCCGCATCTGGTACTGCGCACCAGGCGTGAGGCCGGATATCTTGGCGTAAGTGATTGTGCTGCCGGAGATTGTCCCCGCCGGAGCGTCTGTCCACTCTTCCGAGCCGGCGGCACGGTATTGCAGCGAGAATTTCTCGGCCTTGCCTGTCTTGGCCGTGACTTGCAGCTTCCTGAAGCTCCGTGCGAATGCGTTCGCCGCGCTTGAGTGGATATCGGCCTTGTTCTTCAGCATCTTGATCGTGAACGGGGCGGAGGAAGTGCTGCTCCCGTTCCTGTCCTCCACCGTGAGGGTGAACGTGCCCTCGAACGGAGATGCCTCATAGTCCAGACAGTCGGGCATCTCACGGAAGTCGATATAGGAGAACCTGTCGTACTCTCCCATGTTGAGAATCCTTATGCCCATGTCACTGAACACTTTCTTCACTTCGGCGGTGATATTCGAGAGGTCCACCCGTTCCGGCACTCCCTTGGCTTTCAGATAGTCTGATGCGATATCCAGATAGGCGTGGCTGAATCCCGCCGGAACGTAGATGTCCGCCATCATGTCATGCGAACCCTCCTCGCACAGGCTCTCGTCCTCATAGAGCTCCACTGTTCCGGAGGCCAGCTTGCCGCCGAGAGTTATGACCGGAGCGCCCGTTGCCACGTCCATGGCATCTATCGTGAACGACTTCTCCACCGTCTCTACTGTGTTGTCGATGGTGACGTTCACGCAGACGTTGCCGGTGAGCGGAATCGTAGTCACGTTGAATGTGATGAAGTCATTGGGCTTCGCATCGATGACGGGCGCCTTGTAATATTTCATTTCTGCACCCTCTTCGGCGGCATAGAGGATGAGGGAGAGGCCTCCTGCGGCGACATATCCCGCCCGGGTCTCATCCTGGGCGAACCGGAGCTTGCCCGTGGCGCCTGTCTTGTCGGAAGACAGTGTGGCATAGAATGTCGGGAAATCTTTCCGGAGGGCGTCGCCGAACACGATCCTCGCCTTGACATTGGCGAGCTTGGCAGTCCCCGAGACATGCACGTGCCTCTGGTCCTCGCTGATGCTGAACGGCACTGAAGCGGCGAAGTAGGCTGCGTCAAATCCGGCCGCAAGCGAGTCTCCGTGGGCGGCGAGCAGGGTGTAGTCTCCGGCGTTGAGCCTTATCTTGGCGTCCGCCGCGTTGGTGTATGTGTCCCGGTACAGACGCGTGCGCTTGCCGCCGCCTGTCTTGAAGATATCTACGGTGAAGTCTCCTATATCGGGCAGATTGTCCCCGTCTGAAGACTTGACCCTTTCGAAATGAGTGTCATCTGTGGTCAATGTTATGCTGACCTCGGTTTTGCCGTCCGGACTGTCTGCCGGCGTCTTGGCGCACGAGATGGCCAGAATAACGGATGCACTGATCGACAAAGTCTTAATAATGTCCATTATCAAGTGTTTTTTTTGAAACCGTCTTGAAAAAAGCCAGACATTATATGCAAAAATTGTGCCTTCGCGTAGCGCATACCCCGCTTACGCTCCGTGCACTCTGGAGAGTTCGCTGCGGGAGGTGCCCCGGGTGGTAGTCCAGGCCTCAAGATTGCGGAAGCCCATGAGGAACGCCCGGACATCCATCCTCTTCTTTCCTGACATCTGCAGATCGGTGATGGAGACTGCTCCGTCGGCGGTGGTGATGGCGAGGAATGTCTTCCCGTCGCTCAGCAGCCTGCCCGCCTTGGCGGCACCGCCACAGGCAGCTGCGTGGCTGCCATCCGCTCCCGCCGGTGCGCCCGCACCTGTCTCAGGCCATGATGCCGGAGCTCCGCGCCTTGCGGCATCGGCCTCCTCCATCGCACGGAAGGCGTCACCGGTCACCGCCTCGCCGAAGAAAATCTTCAGCTGCACAGGCGCTGCCGCTTCCGCCGCAGACCTGCCGGCCCCGGATGCAGCGGCGGCCCCTGCCGGAATCAGCTCGGTGTAGGCTGCCGGATACGGGCTCAGACCTCGGATGAGATTGCAGATGTTGCGGCCGGTGTCGTTCCAGTCGATATGGCACAGCTCGCGCGTGAGTTTCGGCGCAGACTTGAGGACTTCGGAGCCCTGGATGAAGCTGCGCTGCACGCGGGTCTCCACATTCTTCTCAATGAGCCCCTGGACTGTCTGAAGCACAAGATCCGCCCCTATAGGCATAAGGCGGTCGTGCAGAGTGCCTGCGGTGTCTTCCGGCGAGATTCTGCACTCCTGCCGCAGGATGATGCCTCCGGTATCGATATCTTTGTCGATCATGAACGTGGTCACTCCGGTCATATTCTCCCCGTTGATGATGGCCCAGTTGATAGGGGCGGCACCACGGTATTGCGGCAGGAGCGCCGCGTGGAGATTGATCGTGCCGAGACTCGGCATTGACCACACCTCCTGCGGAAGCATCCGGAACGCCACCACCACGAACAGATCGGCGCGCAGTGCCGCCAGAGCCTTCAAGAATTCCGGATCCTTGAGTTTCACGGGCTGGAGGACAGGGATGCCTTTCTCTACGGCATATTTCTTGACCGCGCTTTCACTTACTTTGAGCCCGCGCCCGCACGGCTTGTCTGCGACCGTCACTACGCCGACGACTTTGTGCCCCGCGTTGATGAGAGCCTCCAGAGGCGCCACGGCGAATTCCGGAGTACCCATATATACGATTCTGGTCTTTCTGAACATGGTGATGAATCTGCTTTTGACTTTTCTCCACCAGGAGCCGAAATTCTCGGTGTTTATTATGGTGGAGTCGTGCACCGCTTTCCAAGTGAAATACATGCCCATGGGGAACAGCACGAATGTGGATATGAATGCGCCTGCGGCAGCGGACACTGCCCCGTCTCTTGCGAGCTTGGTGCCGGTGATGTCCACCACCCAGTAGAGCACGAAGAACAGCACGGCGATGATCGCCGACACTCCCAGACCGCCTTTCCTGATGAACGCTCCGAGCGGTGCGCCGATGAAGAACAATATGAAGCAGGCCAGCGCCCCGGCGAATTTCTTCAGGAACTCCACATTGGTGAGCCTCAGCAGGTAATGATAGCTGTAAACGTCGCCTTCATAGTTGCTGATGACCATCTGGTAGTCTTTCGCCGTGGCCAGCGCATTTCTGTAGGCTTTCAGTTCCTCGCCTTCGCCCCGCCATCGGCAGAGGCTGTCATTGCGGAACGGCGTAGTGCCGCCGAAAGTGCTCGACGTGTCGAGCTGCCGTGCGTATTTGAGCAGCCTGCGTCCGAAAAACGTCTCCACATTTTTAAGATGTGAAGAGTCTCTCAAGTGTGTCAGCGAGTCCCGTCCGAAGCTCAGCTGCTCCAAGTTCATAGCCTTGACCTGGTTGCCGTATTTGGCCTGTCCGGATTTCTGGAAAGAGTAGTTTTCGAGCGGAATCACCATCTCCTGCATGGAGAATGTGATCTTCTGGAGTTGGAGCGATGTGTCGCGGTAGCTCATCTGGTTGGTCTCCTGATAGTTGATACCGCTGAACAGCTTGAATGTGAGGAAATCCTTGGTCTTGGACATCTTGATTATCGCGGAGTCCGCCAGAGTGACGCTCGTGTTGCCCTTGCCCGCGGTATGGTCATAGACCATCACTCCGTGCATCATCTTGGTCTTGTCGTCCTTGGACTCGACACGGAGGACATAGCCCTCGATGCCGTCGTAGAATGTCCCCGTTGGGATGTTGATCTCCTCCTTTGTCTTGCCAATGTCGTCCCTGAGCGTGTAGATCTCGTTGAAAGCCACCGGCACGAGATTGTTGGTGGCGAAAAACGCCAGAACGCTTATCACGCCGGCGCAAATGACAAGCGGCCTGAGGATCCGGGCGAGAGATATGCCCGAGGCTTTCATCGCTATCAGCTCATTGTTCTCCGCCATCTGACCCACGGTCATCACCGAGGCGAGCAGAGTGGCCAGAGGCAGTGACAGCGGAAGCATAGTGGCGGCCCCCCATCCGAGGAACTCCAATATGATCTTCAGCCCCAGTCCTTTGCCGACGAGCTCATCGATATACAGCCACAGGAACTGCATCATCAGGATGAAAACCACGACAAGCAAGATACCGATGAACGGGCCTGCAAAAGATGTGACTATGAATCTGTCGAGTTTTTTCATCCCGATTGGATGTCTGATTGTTGTCAGGATTGAGTCCCGTCATTCGGCTGCGGACGTCCCCATCTCCACCATCTTGCGGAGAGCGTCATTGAGCCCATCAATATCCTTGCCACCGGCGGTCGCCAGTCCGCTCTGACCTCCGCCTCCGCCGAGAATCAGCTTCGCGGCCTCGCGGATGTCCTTGCCGGCGTTCTTCCCTTTTGCCACAAGGTCAGGCGAATACATCAGCGCGAGATTAGGCTTGCCTCCGTATTCGAATGCCGCCGCAAGCACGAGACCGGTGGTCTGCTTCTGGAGCATTCCGGCCAGATTCCGGACTATTACAGGGTCGATGGAGGACGTGAACTCTATGACCTTGACTCCGTTGACCTCGTGAGCCTCGGCCATCAGCTTCTCCGCGAGCCTTGCCGTCTTCTCCTGGATGAATCCTTCGATTTCCTTCTTGTAGCCGGAGTTCTCGTCGATGACCTTGCGGATGGCCTCGCCGAGGTCCGGGGTGTTGTTGAAGAATGCCCTGGCCCCTGTCAGAGTGGCTTTCATCAGACGCATGCGGCGCCATGCGGCCTCTCCCGTGACAGCCTCGATACGTCTCACTCCGGCGGCGACGGCCTCCTCGGAGACGATCATGAACATGCCTATGCGGCCGGTGGCCGTAGCGTGCGTGCCTCCGCAGAGCTCCACGGAATTACCGAACTTGACCACTCTCACGCGGTCGCCGTATTTCTCGCCGAACAGGGCGATGGCTCCCATCTCCTTGGCCTCATCCATCGTGGCATCCCTCTTCTCTTCGAGCGGATAGTCGTTGCGTATCAATTCATTGACCCGTCTCTCCGCAGCTTCGAGCTCATCCTCCGTCATCTTGGAGAAATGGGAGAAGTCGAAGCGGAAATAGTCCGGGCCCACGAATGAGCCCTTCTGCTCCACATGAGTGCCGAGCACTTCGCGGAGCGCCTGGTCCAGAAGATGGGTGGCCGTGTGGTTGGCCGTGATCTTGAGCCTCCTGTCGGCATCCACGTGCAGGGTGAAAGCCTCGGTGCAGTCCGCAGGGATTCTCTCCGCGATATGGATTGTGAGATTGTTCTCCTTGACGGTGTTGAGGATGTTTATGCGCTCCCCGCTTGCGGACTCGATGTAGCCGGTGTCGCCGACTTGTCCTCCCATTTCCGCATAGAAAGGAGTGCGGTCAAACACAAGCTGGTACATCACCTTGTTCTTCTGCTTGACGGTTCTCTGCTTGATGAGGCTCACTCCGTCGAGCTCGGTGCAGTCGTAGCCGAGGAACTCCTCCTCCTCTCCGCTGTGGTACTGGATCCAGTCTCCGAATTCGTTGGAAGTGGCCTGGCGGGCGCGCTCCTTCTGCTTGAGGAGCTCCGAATTGAATTCTTCGAGATCCACTTTGTAGCCCTTTTCCGAAACTATCAGCTCGGTGAGGTCGATAGGGAATCCGTATGTGTCGTAGAGGACGAACGCGTCCTTGCCGCTGATGACTTTGCTCCCGGCGGCCTTGGCGAGATAGTCGTCCATCAGCCTGATACCCCTGTCAAGGGTGCGGAGGAATGCGAACTCCTCCTCCCTGATGACGCTTTCGATGAGCTTCTGCTGTGTGCGGAGCTCAGGATACGCCCCGCCCATATCATCCGCGAGCTGCTTCGTGAGCCTGCAGAGGAACGGTTCGTTGAATCCGAGGAAAGTGTATCCGTAGCGTACAGCCCTGCGGAGGATGCGGCGGATGACATATCCGGCCTTCACGTTGGAAGGGAGCTGGCCGTCGGCGATGGAGAAGCTTATGGCCCTGATGTGGTCCGCGATGACTCTCATCGCCACCTCCGTGTCTGCCGACTCGTGATATTTGTGTCCCGACAGCTCCTCGATCTTCGCGATCATCCCGGAGAATACGTCGGTGTCGTAGTTGCTGGTCTTGCCCTGAAGCACCATGCAGAGCCTCTCGAAGCCCATTCCCGTGTCGATGTTGTGAGCGGGGAGAAGCTCAAGCTCGCCGCTTGCCTTGCGGTTGTACTGCATGAACACGAGATTCCAGATCTCGATCACCAGGGGATTGCTCTGATTGACAAGCTCCCGGCCGGGCACCTTCGCTATCTCTTCATCGCTCCTGAGGTCGATGTGGATCTCGCTGCAAGGGCCGCACGGACCCGTATCTCCCATCTCCCAGAAGTTGTCGTGCTTGTTGCCGAGCAGGATATGGTCTTCCGGCAGATATTTCAGCCAGGTCTGTCTCGCTTCCTCGTCCAGAGCGGTGCCGTCCTCGGCCGAACCCTCGAACACGGTGGCGTAGAGCTTGCTCTTGTCTATCTTATATACATCGGTGAGAAGCTCCCACGCCCAGCTTATGGCCTCGGTCTTGAAATAGTCGCCGAAACTCCAGTTGCCGAGCATTTCAAACATCGTATGGTGATAGGAGTCGTGTCCCACTTCTTCCAAGTCGTTGTGCTTGCCGCTCACGCGGAGACATTTCTGTGAATCCGTGGCTCTGTGTGTCTTGGGTGCCGTATTGCCGAGGAAAATGTCCTTGAACTGGTTCATCCCGGCGTTGGTGAACATCAGGGTCGGGTCATTCTTTACCACCATCGGAGCTGAAGGGACGACGGCGTGCCCTTTTGAAGCGAAGAAATCCAGAAATTTCTGTCTGATCTCGTTGGATGTCATTTGGATCTGTTTTGAAATAATTCTTCCAAAGCACGGAAACCGTCCCGGCTCCCCGCACGGTAAACTGCGGAACCGCTCCCGAACGGCCTCTCTGCCATTGTCTTCATTTCGGCACGGAATTTATAGTAAAAATCCGTTTCGGCCGGAATAAACGGCAAAATTATAATAAAATTCTTAAATTTGGAAAATTCGGAAGTTTGCGGGTCTCCGTCTGCGGAGCCCGGCTTCCCGGAGATGAAGAGGGATGTCGAAATTCAGAAGATACAGGCTGAACCCCGAGACGCTTCTCTATGAGATAGAGAAAGTCCCGGCCAAGTCCAGAGCCATCGGAATGCTGACGCTTGTGCTTGCAAGTGCCGCATTGTCGGCTGTGTGCCTCCTGCTTGTGACATCCGTATTCGGGGTGGAGCTTCCCAAGACCGCGATGCTCCGCCGCACCAATGCCAAGTGGGCCTCGCGGATGTCAATCCTGAACCGCAGGCTGGACACGTACGACGCAGCCCTTGAGGGCCTCGGCATAAGGGACGATGAGATCTATCGCAACATCTTCGGTATGAACGATATCCCGGACGAAGTCAGGAATGCCGGCTTCGGCGGAGTGAACAGATATGAGTTCCTGGACAACATGACCGGGGCCGCCGAACTCAAGAACACGCTTGTGCGTCTGGATGTGCTGACCAAGAAGAGCTACGTGCAGAGCAAGTCCTACGATGAAGTGGAGGCGGTGTCCGGAAAGGCGGGCGACATGGCTTCCTGCATCCCCGCGATTCCGCCTGTCCTTCCGGACGAGTCCAAATATCGGGTGTCCAGCAAGTTCGGCTACAGGACCGACCCTATCAACGGCGGATCCAAGATGCATACCGGATTTGATTTCTCCTGCAAGCCCGGCAATCCGGTATATGCCACCGGTGACGGCGTGGTGGAGACCGTGAGATATGAACTCTTCGGATATGGCAATTCGGTGCTGGTGGACCACGGGTTCGGCTACAAGACCAGGTACGCCCACCTCAAGTCGGCTTATGTCACGGAGGGGATGAAAGTCAGGAGAGGAGAGTGCATCGGGGAGTCCGGCAACTCGGGCCGTTCCACCGGGCCGCATCTCCACTATGAGGTAATGTACAAGGGGAAATATGTGAATCCGTACAATTATTTCGACCTCACGATGCCGCTGGACGAATACAAAGACCTGATAACCAAGACTGCCGGCGAATCGGACAATATCATGACAGCAAGGTTCCGCAGCGGCGGGAAATCACGCAGATGAGCCATTACGAGTTTGACAAGGACTTCAATCTGAGGGAGGCCACCCATTCCGTGGGAGGCATCCTGTGGACGGCGTTCAAGTGGGTGGCCGCCATAGTCTCGCTGGCGGTGTTCTACTACATCATATTCTCGCTGATTGTCAATACGGATGAGGAGCGGAGGCTCCGCCGGGAGAACAGGATGTATGAGAGCCTGTATCCCGAGATGAAGGCGAAAGAAGCTCTCATCTCCGATGTCGTGAAGGATCTGGAGCGCAGGGACAATGCCATATACGAGCGTCTGTTCCGGGCCAAGGCTCCGAGCGTGGATCCTCTCGGGGCGGCGCTGGTGTCGTTCTCCGCGGATTCCGTGCCCGACAGGGACATAGTGGAATATGTCCGTATGCGGACGGGGAGCTTGTCCGCAGCGGCTGATTCGGTGAATGCCAATTTCAGGAGCTTCTTCCGCTCCGCCACGGCGGATGGGAGTGCGCTGCCGCCGCTGTCGGCCCCCGTCGCGGATCTCAAATTCGCCCAGATCGGCGCATCGGTCGGGCAGAAGATCAATCCTTTCTACAAGGTGCTGTCGGAGCACACGGGACTTGATTTCATTGTGGGGCAGGGGACGCCTGTGCTGGCTGCGGCCGACGGAGTGGTGTCCGACATCCGGCGCTCCGGAAGGGGCCATGGCAATGTCGTGGAGATCTCGCACGATGGCGGATATGTGACCGTATATGCTCATCTTGAGGATATTGCGGTGAGCAAAGGAGAGAGAGTGAAGGCCGGGCGGAGGATCGCCAATGTGGGGATTTCGGGCAATTCGTTCGCCCCGCACCTGCATTACGAGATATACAAGGACGGAAGGCTGGAGAATCCGGTGAATTATCTGCTGGCCTCGTTCAGCCCGGAAGAGTTCATCAAGGTCGCCTATATGGCGGCGGTCACGGGGCAGAGCATGGACTGATATGGAAAAACTCTATTATACTATAGGTGAGGTGGCGCAGTTGCTCGGGGAGAATGTCTCCCTCGTGCGCTACTGGTCGGACTATTTCGCCAGATTCATCAAGCCGCAGCGCAATGCGAAAGGCAACAGGCTGTACACGGAGGCCGACATAGAGGTGCTCCGGCAGGTGTATCTGCTTGTCAGGACCGGAGGAATGACGCTGCCGGGAGCCTTGAAG
>CAVECU010000003.1:2258-6960 GCA_963614015.1 uncultured Eubacteriales bacterium | reverse complement strand
CCGCAGGAGCGTGGAGAGCCGTGTCAAGGCCGTGAACATCCTGAAAGGCATCAGGGAGCAGCTTGTCGATATAAAGAACTCATTATGAAAGTAAAGGACATAACATCCGCCATAGAGGAATTCGCTCCTCTTTCCATACAGGAGAAGTGGGACAACAGCGGCCTTGTCATAGGCTCCCCGGAGGCCGGTGTCAAAGGCGTCCTGGTCGGCTTCGACTGCACTGCGGAGCTTGTGGAAGAGGCTGCGGAGCTGGGCGCGGACCTCATTGTGACGCATCACCCGCTGATTTTCGGCGGTATCAGGAAGATTGACCCGGCTGACCCTGTGGGCCTTGCGATAATCAAGGCCGCCGCGGCCGGCATCTCGGTCTATGCGGCGCACACCACCGCCGACAAGGTCATATCCGGAGTGAGCGGCGCGATGGCTTCCCGCCTGGGGCTTCTGAATGTGGAGATTCTGGACAGGGACGGCGAAGACTCCGGCCTCGGGGCCGTAGGCGATCTTCCGGAGCCGATGACGTCCGCCGAGGCGGTGAGCTTCATAAAGGAGCGTTTCTCCCTCGGGACGGTCAGGTGCTCCCGTCTGATTGACACCCGGATCACGAGGGTGGCGATGTGCGGAGGAAGCGGCGCGTCGCTCATCCCGCAGGCCATGGCCGCAGGGGCGCAGCTGTATGTCAGCGGTGACATCTCCTATCACCATTTCTTCACGCCGCAGGGATTCATGGTGATGGACATAGGCCATTTCGAAAGCGAAGTGGACATCGTGGATATTTTATTTTCATTGATACGGAAAAAATTTCCTACATTTGCAGTTCATATGAGCGGAAGGCTCCGGGAGGCGAATCCGGTCCTGTATCTTTAGGGGCGGCGGTGCGTCCGGCGCTTTTCGTGTGACATTGAACTGAAATTATATATAATTCGATATGGCCAAGAAAATAAAGAAAGTCGAGACTCCGATCGATCAGAGAGAGACCTTCGTATCCATCCAGAAAAATTTCGCCGACTCCGAGCTGAGCGTCGAGGGCAAGCTCAAGACGCTGTATGCTCTCCAGAAAGCCGATTCTGAGATAGACAAGATACTTCAGCTCCGGGGAGAGCTCCCGATAGAGGTGGAGAACCTTGAGAAGGAAGTGGCGGAAATGAAGGCGGGCGAAGCGCGGATCTCCGGGGAGATAGAGGCCTACAATGCCGCCATCACCAATTACAAGCATGAGATAGTCGAGTGCGACACCGCCATAGACAAGTACAAGCTCCAGATGGAGAGCATCGCCAACAGCCGCGAATACGACTCTCTCTCCAAGGAAGTGGAGAATCAGGAGCTGCTCAAGAAGATCGCGTTGAAAAACGTGGGCGACACCAAGGAGGCCATTCTCGACAAGAAGAACGAGCTTCAGATCATCGTGGAAGACATCGAAGTGCGTTCCGAAGACCTCAAGGCCAAGAAAGAGGAGCTTGCGGGCATCGTGGAGTCCACGGCCAAGGAGGAGAAGCAGCTCACGGCTCTGAGAGACAGCTGCGCCGCCAAGATAGACGCAAGGACTATGAGCGCCTATGACCGCATCCGAGGGAGCGAGCGCAACCATCTGGCAGTCGTCACTGTGTTCAACGGCAATGCCTGCGGCGGATGCTTCAATACCATTATCCCACAGAGAATCATCGATATAGCTTCCAACAAGAAGCTTGTCATCTGCGAGCATTGCGGCCGCATCATCGTGAGCCCGGACATCGAGACGGCTGAAGAATAATCCCGGAGCGGCTTCTCATTATGCCTGAACTGAAGAAAAATACCAGGGGCAAGGCAGACAAGAAAGTCAATCTCGAGGCTCTTGGGCTGGAGCTCGGCAACAAGCCGCCTCAGGCCATCGACTTCGAGGAGGCGGTTTTGGGAGCGTTGCTCATCGAGCCCAGCTGCGTGGATGAAGCGATGGAGGAGCTTACTCCGAGCTGCTTCTACGAACCCAGACACAAGATGATATTCGAGGCTATGGTCTCGCTCGTCAACGAGCACGTGGCCATAGACTTGCTTTCTGTCACCCAGAAGCTGCAGTCGATGCAGACACTGGATGACGTCGGCGGACCGGTGGCGCTGGCTGCCCTGTCCCAGAAGATAGGGGCGGCCGCACACGTGGAGTTCTACATCAAGATCCTGAAGCAGAAGTGCATACAGAGGGATCTCATCACTGCCGCCTATGATATTCTCAAGAGCTCCTATGACGAGTCCGTGAGTGTGGACAACCTCATCGACTCGGCCCAGTCAAAGGTGTTCGCCGCCATCCAGAACAATATCAAGAAGGATGTCCAGGACGTGGGCTCCGTGCTGAAGACGGCTCTGGATGAGATAGAGCAGCTGCAGGGGAAGTCCGGCATCAGCGGCGTCCCTTCCGGATATGCAAGCATCGACAAATACACCCTCGGCTGGCAGAAGTCCAATCTGATAATCCTCGGCGCCCGCCCTTCGGTGGGTAAGACGGCGTTCGCCCTCAACATTCTGCGCAATGCCGCCGTGGACAACAATATGCCGGTCGCCATCTTCTCGCTGGAGATGTCGGCCATCGAGCTTGTCAAGCGTCTGATGACCACAGAGTCCGGCCTGGATGCCGACAAGATCAAGGGCGGAGTCAAGCTGGACAGGCGCGATTGGGACCAGCTCGAATACAGTCTCAAGGCTCTGGCGAAGGCACCTGTATATATAGACGACACTCCGGGCATATCCATAATGGAGTTCCGCACCAAGGCCAAGAGACTTGTCAAGTCCAAGGGTGTGAGGTTCATCGTGGTCGATTATCTTCAGCTTATGCAGGGACCGCCCGAGCTGCGCGGAATGCGCGAGCAGGAGGTCGCCGCCATATCCAGGATGATGAAAGCCACGGCAAAGGAGCTTGAAATACCGATAATGGCACTGTCGCAGCTCTCCCGAAATGCAGTCCAGCGCGGCAACAGCAACAACCGCCCTATGTTGAGTGACTTGCGTGAGTCCGGCTCCATCGAGCAGGATGCCGACATCGTACTATTCGTGCATCGTCCGGAGGCCATCGGTCTCGGGGATACGGTTGAGGACAAGGAATATACGGAGATCATTATCGCCAAGAACAGAAACGGCCAGATCGACACCATCCCTATGAAATTCCGCGGGCAGGAGCTCAGGTTCATTGACCAGAGCGACAGCTTCTCGGAGATGGTGGGCTCGGCCATGAACGGCGGTGCTGACATGAATGGTGGGGATTCTGCGCCGTGGGATATGGACGCCATGCCGCCGGCCGGAGGTGATGACTTCGGGCCGGGGATGGATTAGCCCCGGAGGATGAGGACTGAAAGCTGTTGGAGGTGTGATGGCAAAGAATGAGACAATATCGCATACCGGGAGAGTGACAGAGGTTTCCGGACAGATGGCGGTCGTGGAGATAGTGTCCGCGTCTGCCTGTTCGTCGTGCTCCGCCGCAGGGCTGTGCAGCATGGCCGAAGCCGTCAGGAAGCAGGTCGAAGTCGCTGTGCCGGAGGGCGAGACATACTCGGTGGGCGAGCAGGTGGAAGTCTGTCTCACCGCCGCGGAGGGGATGAAGGCCGTGACGGCGGCCTATGTGATCCCGCTTTTCATCTTGCTGGCGATATGCGTGTCGCTGTCCTATACGGATCTCGGAGAGCTTCTTGTGGGGGCTGCCGGGCTCGGCGGAGTGGCCGTCTATTACCTCATATTGTATCTGGCGCGGGGCCGCCTCTCGGGCGGATATGTCTTCCGCATCCGGAAGAAGCCTGCCTGAGGCGGGAGTGGAGTTTCATCACCACATGACAATAAGACAAAAAACAATCTCAATTCATAAGAAATGACATCAACAATTATTTGGACTATCGCAGTTATCGCTGTTCTGGGCCTTGTCCTTGCGATTATCCTCTACCTTGTGGCCGAGAAGTTCAAGGTCGAGGAGGATCCGAGGATAGACGAGGTGGAGAAAGTGATGCCGGGAGCGAATTGTGGCGGCTGCGGCTTCGCAGGCTGCCGCGCTTTCGCCGAGGCCGCTGTCAAAGCCCCCAATCTGGACAACAACTTCTGTCCCGTAGGCGGCAATGCGGTCATGCAGAAGGTGGCTTCGATTCTCGGTTATGAAGTAAAGGAGAAAGCGCCGATGGTGGCTGTCGTGCGCTGCAACGGGACTTGTGAAGCCAGGCCCAAGACAAATGTCTATGACGGCTTCCCGTCCTGCAAGGTCAAGGCGGCTCTCTACGCCGGGGACACCGGATGCTCATTCGGCTGTCTCGGATGCGGGGACTGCGTGCAGGCCTGCCAGTTCGGAGCATTGTCCATGGATGAGAAGACCGGTCTTCCGGTGGTCGATGAAGCCAAGTGTGTCGCTTGCGGCGCCTGCGTCAAGGCTTGTCCGAAGTCCGTCATCGAGCTTCGTGCCAAAGGTCCCCGCGGTATGCGCGTCTATGTCTCCTGCATCAACAAGGACAAGGGTCCTGTCGCCAGAAAGGCCTGCAAGTCAGCCTGCATCGGCTGCGGACTCTGTGCCAAGACCTGTCCGCAGGATGCGATCACGGTCGAGGGCAATGTGGCCTATATCGACTATGCGAAATGCAAGTTGTGCCGCAAATGCGTTGTCGTCTGCCCTACCGGAGCCATTCACGATGTCAATTTCCCTAAGCCGGTGGACAGGACGCCTAAGCCGGCGGCCCCTGCGGCAAAACCGACTGCTCCGGCATCT
>CAVECU010000003.1:0-2248 GCA_963614015.1 uncultured Eubacteriales bacterium | reverse complement strand
GCAGCTCCGGCGGAGAAGCCTGCGGCTCCCGCTGCCGCACCGGTGCCTGCGGCCAAAGCGGAGTCATCCGCTGAGAAATCAGTAACCGTAGAGAAATAAGGAGGATAGACAAGTATGAAACAGAGAACATTTTCAATAGGCGGCGTACATCCTGCGGACAGCAAAATCTCACGCGGCTGTGCGATCGAGGCTCTTCCTCTTCCGTCCACGGTATATATTTCAGTCGCGCAGCACATAGGCGCTCCCGCAGTGCCTGTCGTAGCTGTCGGAGACAAAGTCAAGGTGGGTCAGCCTGTCGCGGAGCCGGGCGGATTCGTGTCGGCATATATCCATTCATCCGTATCGGGTACGGTGAAAGCTATCGCTCCGCGCAAGGATCTGGCAGGTAACTGGCAGAACTGCATTGAAATAGCAGTCGAGGGAGACGAATGGGCAGAAGGCATAGACACTTCGGACACTCTCGTGACGGAGATCCCGTCCGACAACAAGGCCATAATGGACAAGATCCGTCTCGGCGGCGTGGTCGGACTCGGCGGAGCCACATTCCCGACTCACGTCAAGCTGTCTCCGCCTCCGGGGAAGAAATGCGATATGCTGATAATCAACGGCTGCGAATGTGAGCCGTATCTTACGTCCGACTTCCGCACACTTCTGGAAAAGGGTGAGCAGGTGGTGGTCGGCACGGCCATCATCAAGCAGGTGCTCGGAGTGGACAAAGCCACCATCGCCATCGAAGACAACAAGCCGGAAGCCATCGCCCATATCTCTTCAGTCCTGGACGGTCTCCGGAAGAAGTCTTCCGCATACGAGGGCATAACAGTGCTCAGCCTTCTCAAGAAATATCCGGAAGGCGGTGAGAAACAGCTGATTGATGCTGTGATGCATCGTCAGGTGCCGTCCGGCGGGCTCCCTATAGATGTCGGTGCGGTAGTGCAGAACGTGGCCACCGCGCTGGCCGTATATGATGCGGTGCAGAAGAACAAGCCTATAGTGGACAACTCCATAACGGTCACGGGCGACTGCATCCCTGCGGCGTCACAGCACAACTATCTCGTGCGTGTGGGCACACCTCTCTCCTATATCATCGAGAAGGCGGGAGGCGCTCCGGAGAGTGCGGCGAAAGTCATAAGCGGCGGCCCTATGATGGGCAAGGCTGTGGCGAATCTCGACGCCGCCACGCTGAAAGGCACGTCGGCATTGCTTTTCCTGACGGCGGAGCAGACTGCCCGCAAGCCGGAGAGCAACTGCATCCGCTGCGGAAGATGTGCGGAGGCCTGTCCTATGGGTCTGGAGCCGTTCCTGCTCCAGCGTCTCGCCCGCACAGGCGACGTGGAGGCACTGGAGGCCAACGCAGTACAGGACTGCATCGAGTGCGGCTGCTGTTTGTACAGCTGTCCTGCATATATCCCGCTGCTTGACCTGATACGCCCGGCCAAGGCACAGGTGATGGGCGTGATCCGCGCAAGGGCTGCCGCCGCAAAAGCCGCAGCGCAGGCTGCGGCGCAGAAATAAGGGGGCCGCTTCAAATCAGCATTCAAGTTAACTGACTCAAAACCAAGAATAATTACGATGAATGGACTTATAGTCTCTCCGGCACCGCATATCCACGCAAATGTGTCCACCAGGTCGCTAATGCGGGATGTGATCATCGCGCTGTTGCCGGCAGTTGCAGTCTCGGTCGTGTTCTACGGCCTGGGCGAAATCGTTGTCCTCGCTTCGAGCGTGCTCTCCTGCGTGCTCATCGAGTACCTCATCACAAGATATCTGCTCAAGAAACCTTCCGCCATAGGAGACCTCTCCGCAGTCGTGACAGGTATTCTGCTTGCGCTGAACCTGCCTTACACCACGCCGTGGTGGGTTGTGTTCATCGGAGCGCTGTTCGCCATAGGCGTAGCCAAGATGACATTCGGCGGGATCGGGCAGAACCTGTTCAACCCGGCCATCGCTGGCCGCGTGTTCCTGCTCGTTTCGTTCCCGACATATATGACGCATTGGGAGACCCCGCAGGGGCTGTTCGGTGCTGACGCCGTCACCGGTGCCACGCCGCTTGGCCTTGTAAACGAGGGCCTTATGAGCGGACAGAGCATCTCTGACATCATGCAGGCCGGCAATCTCGACTATGCGCAGATGCTCTTCGCCAACATCGGCGGCTCCGTAGGCGAGATTTCGGCATTGGCATTGCTCGCCGGGTTCGTCTATCTGCTTGTACGCAAGGTCGTCCGTCCTCATATCACATTGTCGATATGGG
>CAVECU010000002.1:33885-39177 GCA_963614015.1 uncultured Eubacteriales bacterium | reverse complement strand
CAAAGAAATTCTGAAGCTTCCCGTTGTTGTTCAACATACAAGCAGCGGCAGTCTCCAAGATGATGAAGACAGCCGCGCCGGTCAATGTTCCGAATATGGTTCTTCGGCCGGACATGCCCTATCTCTTCAGGAAAGGGCAGTTCTCCACATTTTTAAGTGCGATGCAAGTTCCTCTCGCCACAGCGTGCAGCGGATCTTCGGAAACGTGGAACGGAATGTTCACCTTTTCCGACAGACGTGCGTCGAGGCCTCTGAGAAGGGCGCCTCCTCCGGACAGGAAGATGCCGTTTTCCACGATGTCGGAATACAGCTCCGGCGGAGTCTGCTCCAGGACGTGAAGAATGGAGGCTTCGATTCTTGCGATGGATTTGTCGAGGCAGTGAGCCATTTCCTGATAGGTGATGACAGCTTCCACAGGATGCGCGGTCATCAGGTTCGGGCCTTTCACGCAGTACGGGGCGGGCTCATCCTGCAGCTCCGGAATGACGGCGCCTACGGAGACCTTGATCTTCTCCGCCGTGATCTCGCCGACACGGATGTTGTGCTGCTGCTTGAGATACGCCTGTATGTCACTTGTGAACGTGTCTCCGGCTATGCGGATGCTGTCCTGAAGGACGATTCCGCCCAGAGAGATCACCGCGATTTCGGTGGTGCCGCCTCCGATGTCCACGACCATGTTGCCTTTAGGCGCTTCCACTTCCAGACCGATGCCCACGGCCGCAGCCATAGGCTCGCTGATCAGATAGATGTCACGTCCGCCGGCGTGCTCCGAAGAGTCTCTGACAGAACGCTTGTCCACTTCCGTGCTTCCCGATGGGATGCCGATGACAAGTCGCAGATTCGGTGAGAACAGTGACCGCCTCTTGCTGTTCACCTGCTTGATGAATCCGCGGATCATCATCTCGGCGGCATTGAAATCCGCGATGACCCCGTCTTTCAGAGGGCGGATGGTCTTGATCCCCGGATGCTCGTGCTCGTGCATCAGCTTCGCCTTGTGTCCGAGTGCGATGCACTTGCCGGTGTTGCTCTCGACGGCTACGATGCTCGGCTCGTCCAGTACGATCTCGTCATTCTGGAAAATGACGGTGTTGGCCGTTCCGAGATCCATAGCAAGTTCTTGTGTCAGAAATGAAAATGCCATACCTGTATCTGCGTAAAAGTCAAAATCCCAATTTTCGCAAAAATAGTCAAAAAATCCGTAAGGAAGGCATATGCGGTGAATGGAAGAGTGATTTTTGGTGCAAAATTCCGGAATAGCCCCTACCTTTGCCGGGAATCATTTCAAAACTGTGTCTAAAAAGGCTTTTATGGAGAGAAAAAAATATCTGGTGGCCGTCGCGGCCGGTCACGGGACAAGGATGGGGGCGGACCTCCCCAAGCAGTTCATTGACCTGTCCGGAAAAGCCATCCTCCACAGGACGATTCTCAGATTCACCGAGGCGGTGCCGGGAATAAAGGTCATCACGGTCCTTCCTCCAGACGGCGACTACATATCGTGGTGGAAAAGCTATTGCCGGGAGCGCAATTTCGTATGTCCGCAGGAGATAGTGCGGGGCGGGATCACCCGCTTCCATTCGGTGAAGTCCGCGCTGTCGAGGGTCCCGGACGGAGCGTTGGTGGCGATACACGACGGGGTGCGGCCGCTTGTCTCCAAAAAGCTGATACGGACAATGTTCGATGCTTTTGCCGGCGACGGGGAGCTCCGTGCTCTCGTGCCTGTAACCCCGATGGTGGACACGCTCAAGCTGATAGACAAGACACGGGGCGAGGACGGCTCCGTGAGGCTTGTCTCCGCCTGCGGGGAAGTCCCTGACAGAGAGAGAGTTTTCGGGGCGCAGACGCCTCAGGTCTTCAGGTCTGAGGACATTAAATCCGCTTACACCCAAGCATATTGCGCCTCTTTCACCGATGACGCTTCCGTGGCGGCCGGATACAAAATGCCTCTCACCTATTGCGCAGGCGAGAGGCTCAATTTCAAGATAACTTCTCCGGAAGATCTTGTCCTCGCCGAGGCGGTGTTGCGCATCAGCGGGAAATAGCGCAGCAAGAAGATTCTCAGCCTTCTTTTTTGGAGAAATTGGTGTTGTGGTAATCCTTTACCCAGACCTGGCGGTCGATAGCCTCGTCAAGGGCGATCATCGTCTCCGTTGCCTGAATATAAGGTATCTTCTGGATCGTGTTCAGGAGAATCTCCATAAGGTGGTCATTGTCAAAGCAATATACCTTGACAAGCATGGCGTATTCCCCGGTGACGAAGTGGCACTCCACAACTTCCGGGATCTTCTTCAGGTGCGCTATGACTTCAGGGTATTTGTCAGCTTCCGACAGAGAAATGTTGATGAAAGCGCAGATGTTCAGCCCCAGGGCCTGCGGCTTTACGATAAGACGTGAGCCCGTGATGACTCCGGCGCTCTCCAGGCGCTTGACTCTCTGATGGATGGCGGCGCCGGACACTCCGCATTCGCGTGCGATTTCCAGGAACGGCATCCTCGCGTTCTTTACAAGGAAAGACAGGATTTTCTGGTCTGTCTGATCGATGTGATATTTGGACATGGTTCCTCCGTTTTTAGAGTGATACGTAGGGTTGCATATCTCAGCGCAACTCAATGCACCTTAGCATACCTCACAAAAATAGGGAATAATTTTATAAAATAACAAAATCATTCCCCTGTATGTTAAAATATGTTAGAAGCTGATGATGAAGCCCTATCGGGAGAACTTCTTCCTGTATCCGCGTCCGGTAGGCGATGAAGAAGAGATTATCTCCTTGCATTTGTCCTCCGTGAGGTCTTTCTCCTCCAAGCCCTTCGGGATCTTGTAGTTGCCTCCGGCGTGCTTAATGTAGATGCCGTAGCGGCCGTTGATCACCTGGATGTCGCTGTCTTTGTACTCCGCGAGGACGCTGTTGGCTGCGGACTTGTCGCCTACGCTGTCAATCAATGCGATGCATTCTTCCAGCGTCACTTTGAGCGCATCCTTCCCCCTTGGCAGGGAGATGTTCTTGTCGCCGAACTTGAGGTACGGACCGAAGCGGCCTTTGGTGGCGATGACGTCCGTGTCCTTGTATCGGCCGACCGTCCTCGGCAGGAGGAACAGCCTCGCGGCTTCTTCCGGAGTGATGGTCTCGATCAGCTGTCCCGGAGCGAGGTTGGCATACTGGCGTTTCTCTCCGTCGCCTTTCTGGATGTACGGGCCGTATTTGCCGAATTTGGCCACGAGCGGCTCCCCGTCCGACGGATCGGTTCCGAGCTCACGGCTCACGTGGCTGTACTCGTTGTTGCTCAGCACTTCCTCCACCTTTTTGTGGAACGGAGTGTAGAATTCGGAGATGACATTGTTCCACACGAGGTCGCCGTCGGCTATCTTGTCAAAATCCTTTTCCACGTTCGCGGTGAAATCGTATCCGAGTATGGTCTGGAAATTCTTTACGAGATAGTCTGTCACGATCATTCCTATCTCCTGAGGCAGGAGTTTGTTCTTCTCGGAGCCTACGGTCTCCGTGCGGCTGACTTCGCTGATTTTTCCGTTCTTCATGGCAAGGCATGTGACAGGGATCTTCTCGCCTTCCTTGTCCCCCTTGAGGATGTATCCTCGGCCTGTCGTGAGGGTGGTGATGGTCGGAGCGTATGTCGATGGCCTTCCGATGCCGAGCTCCTCAAGCTTCTTGACCAGAGTCGCTTCGGAATATCTTGACGGCGGCGCCGTGAATTTGCAGGCGGCGCTGAAGCTGATGTCCTTCATGACGCATCCCACAGCCAGCTCCGGAAGGAGGACTTCCGCTTCATCCTGCTGGTCATCAGTGCCTTCCATATACACTTTCAAGAATCCGTCGAATACGATCTGCGTAGCCTGCACCGAGAATTTCTCGCTCCTCTTGTCCGAGGATATCCGTATGTCGGTACGGAGCACTTCCGCATCGGCCATCTGGGAGGCCACGGTCCGCTTCCATATCAGATTGTACAGCTTCTGCTCCTGCGGGGTCCCTTCGATGGAGGTGTTCTCGATGTATGTCGGCCTGATGGCTTCGTGCGCCTCCTGGGCTCCCTTTGAGTGAGTCTTGTACTGGCGTGAGCGGGAATAGTTCTCGCCGAAAGATTCTGTTATGAACTTCTTCGCCGAATTCAGGGCCAGAGAAGAAAGATTGGTCGAGTCGGTTCTCATGTATGTGATGAGACCGCGTTCGTCAGGCTCTGGGCCACGCGCATCGTCATGCTCACCGGGAAGTGCAGCTTCCTGGAGGCCTCCTGCTGCAGAGTGGATGTCGTGAAAGGCGCTGCCGGTGTCCTTGTCCCGGCCTTCTTGTCGATGCTGCTTATGCTGAATCGGGCTCCGATGCTGTCCTCCAAGAGCTTGCGAGCTTCTTCAAGAGTTTTGAAATGCTTGTCCAGCACTGCGCTCACCGTTGTGTCCTGCGATGTGCCTTCCGGATGGAAGACCGCCTCCACCTTGTAATATTGTTCTTTGCTGAATCCGAGAATCTCCCGCTCCCTGTCCACCACAAGTCTCAGAGCCACGCTCTGGACCCTTCCGGCCGAGAGCTTCGGCTGAATCTTCCTCCAGAGCACGGGGGAGAGCTCGAAGCCCACGAGCCTGTCCAGTACACGCCTCGCCTGCTGGGCGTCAACAAGATTCATGTCAATGTCCCGAGGATTCTTGATGGCGTTCTGGATGGCCGTCTTGGTGATTTCGTGGAATACGATTCTCCTGGTGTTTTCTTTCTTCAGCCCGAGAGTCTCATACAGATGCCACGAGATGGCTTCTCCCTCGCGGTCTTCATCGGATGCCAGCCACACCGTCTCCGACTCCTTGGCGAGTTTCTTGAGCTCCGACACCACTTTCTTCTTGTCGGCGGGGATCACATATTCCGGAGCGAACCCATTCTCCACATCCACACTCAACTTACTGTCCTGCAAGTCTCTTATATGTCCGAAACTTGGCTTTACGGTGTAGTCTCCGCCCAAGAACTTCTGTATTGTTCCGGCTTTTGCCGGAGACTCCACGATCACAAGATTCCCCATGAGAAGTTGTTTTGAAAATTTCATTAAAGGCCTGCAAAGTAAGAAACAAATCAGGATATTTTCCAAATTTTCTATGTAATTTTGCTTTCCTGTCGCCATTGTGCCCGGCGCTGTCTTGCCGGATGGCCGGCAGCTGTTGAGCGGCACTGCGTTACGGACAAAATGACTCCGGATTATGACTGAAAGTACAAGAAAGAAAATAATCAAGTGGTTCTGGCTCGTCATCACCGTTCCGGTGGGGGTGCTGGCGCTGATGATCCTGCTGGTGTGGCTG
>CAVECU010000002.1:24871-33875 GCA_963614015.1 uncultured Eubacteriales bacterium | reverse complement strand
CGGTCCTATGTCGGATATGACGAGCTGTCGCCATATCTTGTGCAGGCGGCGATCGCCACCGAGGATCAGCGGTTCTACAGCCATTCGGGAATAGATTTCATGGGCCTTGCCAGAGTGCTGTTCAAGACGTTGCTGCTCAACGACTCAAGTCAGGGCGGCGGCAGCACCATCACCCAGCAGCTCGCCAAGACGCTCTATCCGAGGGCGGATGTCTCCAGCCCCATTCCGGGCGTGGCCAAAGTCCGTCTGGTATGGATCAAGCTGAAGGAGTGGATCACCGCAGTGAAGCTGGAGAGGGACTACACCAAGGAAGAGATACTGGACATGTATCTCAACGCCGTGTTCTTCGGGAGCAACGCTTACGGGATCCGCGCCGCATCGCAGACATTCTTCGCAAAGGAACCTGCCGGCCTGACTGTCGAGGAGAGCGCCACGCTGATAGGTATGGTCAACAAACCTACCAGGTACAACCCGGCGCTGAACCCGGACAAGGCGCTCGTCCGCAGGAATTTCGTAATCGGGCAGATGGCCAAGTCCGGGTTCATCACGGATGAGCAGAGGGATTCCATACGGCAGATACCGATCACCCTGTCCTATCAGGTGCAGGACCACAATGCCGGGCTGGCTCCGTATTTCAGGGATATGCTCCGCAGGGTGATGAATGCGTCCAAGCCGGTCCGCTCCAGATACACCTATAATGAAGATTACTCCGCAGACTCCACGTCGTGGGTTGACGACCCGCTGTACGGATGGCTCAACAAGAACCGGAAGCCTGACGGAAGCGCATACAATCTCGACAAGGACGGACTCCGCATCTATACCACGATCAACTACAGGATGCAGCGATATGCCGAGGAGGCTGTGGCGGAGCATCTTGGAAAGAATCTCCAGAAAAGTTTCATGCGGGATCTCAAGTACAAGACCAACAAGCCGTTCTCCAATGACGTGGACGCCGACACCCGGAATCTTGTCATGCGGCAGGCGCGCAGATGGAGTGACAGGTACAGGGGGATGAAGGCGGAAGGCAAGTCCGAGCAGGAGATTCTGAAGAGTTTCTCCGTCCCGGTCAAGATGCGGCTGTTCTCTTGGGACAAGAAGGGTTATGTGGATACCGTGATGACCCCGGACGACTCCATCAGATACTACAAATCCATCCTCAGGGCCGGATTCGTGGCGATAGAGCCTGTCACAGGGCACGTCAAGGCCTATGTCGGAGGTCCGAATTACCGTTATTTCAAATATGACAATGTCCGCCAGGGCAAGCGACAGGTGGGATCGACTGTCAAGCCGTTCCTCTACACTCTGGCCATGCAGTCGGGGATGACGCCTTGCACGAAAGTGGTCAATGTTCCTCAGACATTCATAGTGGGCGAGGATGAGTGGACGCCGCGAAGCACGGACAAGGACATCTGGATAGGCAAGACGGTGACGCTGAAGTGGGGGCTCACGCACAGCTCCAACAACATCTCGGCCTATCTGATGAAGCAGCTCGGGCCTGAACCGATGGCCCGGATGATGCGCGCCATGGGTGTGCAAAGCCATATCGACGCAGTGCCGTCCCTGTGCGTCGGGCCTGCGGATCTGTCTCTCTATGAGATGGTTGCGGCATACAATACTTTCCCGTCAAGGGGAATATATGTCACTCCTCAGTTCGTCACGAGGATTACTGACAATCAGGGCAATGTCCTCGGCGAATTCACCAACCGCAAGCGCGAGGCCATCAGCGAACAGACCGCATATCTGATGGTCAATCTGATGGAGGGTGTCATAAACAACGGTACCGGAGCCAGACTCCGTTCGCTCTATCAGCTGAAAGGCCAGATCGCCGGCAAGACCGGCACTACGAATGACAATGCCGACGGGTGGTTTATCGGCTACACCCCGTCCATCACGGCCGGCATTTGGGTGGGTGCTGAAGACAGGCAGGTTCATTTCCAGTCGCTTGCGCTGGGAAGCGGCTCCAATATGGCATTGCCTATATGGGGAATATTCATGAAGAAGGTACTTGCCGACGGCACCATCGGGATTTCCGAAGAGGACAGATTCATCGCCCCTGCCGGAATGAACCTTGACCTCAGCTGCAGCGGCGGAGATGACGATATGAATGCCGCCGCGAGGAGTGAGGCGGACTATTATTTTGATTGACAGCTTGTCCCGGGGCGATGCCCATGCGGCTCCCGGGCTGGATGGAACGGTATCTGAACGATTTCTAAACGGTTTCTGACTATGGAACAGAAATATACCAATATCGCAGTGATCTACGGCAGCGATTCTTCCGAGTGCGAGGTCTCCTGCCGCAGCGGCGAATTCGTGGCCTCTCATCTGGATGACAGGAAATACGATGTGTATGAGATCTTCGCCCGCTTCGGCAAGTGGGAGCTTGTGGCCTGCCGCAAACGGAATTCGATGCGCATAACATTCCCCGAAGGGGCGAGACCCGAGGTGGACAAGAACGATTTCTCCATAATTGTCTATGGGGAGAAGATCAAGTTCGACTATGCCTATATAATGCAGCACGGCACTCCCGGAGAGACCGGGCTGGTCCAGGGATATCTGGAGCTGATGGGGATTCCGCACAGCGGGTGCAGCGCGTTCGTTTCCACTGTGATTTTCGACAAATATTCGTGCAAGAGCTATCTGCACGGGGTCGATTATGTCCATCTCGCTCCCGATGCGCTTATCCGCAAGGGGATGGATGTGAAGGCGTTTTCGGATGAAGTCGCGGAGAAGATAGGATTCCCGGTATTTGTCAAGCCTACCGACGGAGGATCAAGCTTCGGCATCACAAAGGTGAAGAATGCCTCAGACCTGCCGTCGGCCATCAATTACGCCTTCTCGGAAGGAGCGGCCGTCATCGTGGAGAAAGGTATCGTCGGGCGTGAGCTGACTTGTGCCGCATACTTCGACGGCAAGGAGATCAAGGCTCTGCCGGTCATAGAGATCATATCCGACAACGAATATTTCGACTATGATGCCAAGTACAACGGCAACAGCCGGGAAGTGTGCCCCGCCGAGATTCCGGCCGAATGTGCGGCCAATGTCCGGGAAGTGACCAGACGGATTTATTCCCATTTCGGATGCTCGGGCCTGGTGCGGATAGACTACATATCTTCCGAAGAGGGGCTGTATTTCTTGGAAGTCAATACGATACCGGGGATGACGAGCGCATCGCTCGTGCCAAAGATGCTGCGTGCCGCCGGGGTGGATATCACGGATTTTCTTTCCGAGATAATCAATTCATAAGAAGAGTCAAAACAGCGTCTCAATGCTTCTCAGTTCTTTTGTAAAAGAGGGCACAGCCGCTCTTGGGGACTTGTATCCCGCAGCCGAAGCGAGGAATATGATTCTGATGCTCTGTGAGGATATTCTCGGGACGAAAAGTTACACCCATATCGTGGAGCCGGAATATGAGATAGCCGATGGCAAATGTCAGGCGCTCAATGCGGCTTTCGAGCGCCTGAAGCAAGGTGAGCCTGTGCAGTATGTCCTCGGGAAGGCGGATTTCTGCGGGTTCAGGTTCAATGTCTCTCCGTCCGTGCTGATACCCCGGCCAGAAACGGAGATTCTGTGCCGGGAAGCGATAAAGGTCGGCTCCCGCATTCAGCGGAGCAGGATTCCCTATGGGAAGAATGTCGCGCCCGTGAGGGTTCTGGACTTGTGTACGGGCTCGGGCTGCATAGCGTGGACGCTGGCGCTGTCGATACCGGGATGCCGTGTGGTCGGCGTGGATATTTCCGATGAGGCTCTCGGGGTGGCCCGAAGTCAGAACTTCGCGGCGGAGCTGAAGAAGGCAGGAGCGCAGAGGCCGGAGTTCGTCAAGGCGGATGTGCTCCGGATTCAGCAGCCGTTTGAATACGGGCCGTTCGACATCATTGTCAGCAATCCTCCGTATGTCCTGGAGTCGGAGAAATCGGCGATGCGGCCCAATGTGCTTGACTTCGAGCCTGCTCTGGCGCTGTTCGTGCCGGACGACGATCCGCTGATGTTCTATAGGGCGGTCTCCGCCTGGAGCAGAAGGCTTCTGACCCCGGAAGGCGTGGGGATTGTCGAGGTCAACGAGACTCTCGCCGTGCAGACGGAAAAAGTGTTCCTGTCTGACGGATACGCACATACAAAGATCGAAAAAGACATTTGCGACAAAGACAGATTTGTCGTCTATTACAAATAGGGTCTGCGCGGGCAGCAGCCGGCGATTTTCTGAAGTTATCCGTTTTCATTTTCTGAAAGCGGATAACTTTTTTTCTCTTTGCATCATACTCCTTGCTGCGATGCGTGTGCGGAGTGCGGGATTTAAAACAGTATGGTTATGAGGAAGAAGATTTATTGCTTGTGGGGCCTGTTGTCTATGCTGGCTGCCGGATGTGAGATGGTGGACCGTTCCGGGGAAGAGATCGTGCCGGAGCAGTCCCTTGTGTCGTTGGATGAAGTGGCGAGGCTTCTGTCTGCGCTGCCTCTTGAGGGAGAGCATCTTTGCGAAGTGCACGATGCGGTATCAGCCTCATCTGCAAATGGATATGATGAGGAATACATGATGCGGGACTTGTTTGCGGCTCCGGGATGCGGAGTTGGTGCGGACGGAGGCGATACCAAGGCTGATGCCAGGACGTATGCCAATCCTTTGAGAGAGCTCATCCGGGAGCACCTTTCCGTGAATGTCAGGTCGTCCTGGTCCGGAAGCGGACTCAGCCCGGAGCGGTATATGGAGCTTCTGGAGCAGTCCGACTTGCAGATCTACTGGCCGTATTCCGAGTCCTGGGACGGAGAGTCGTTGCCCGTCATCACATTTGACCCCGGCAGCGGGGCGGAGGCCAACATCGGCTACAGATTGAAGATCACGGACGGCGGCGTCAGGGAGGTGGAGCAGATTGTCGTGGATGAGCAGATGGCAACGGAGGAGCCTGTATGGGTCGTCAACCGCAATGATGACAGCGGATACACATCGCTGGAGATGTTGAGGCGGAAATATCCGGAGTGGGGTACGGGCGGAGGCACCGTCATAGTCCGTCCGGAGGCGGCGCAGGCTGCGGCCACCAGAGCGGTCTCAGGGGTGAAGACACTGGTGCTCAAGGATTTCACCATGCTGAGGAACTATGATTCCTGGTTTGCCGGGGCTTCGGAGTTCTTTGTCAAGTGCGGATGTGTGGAAGATTTCACGGCCAGTACGGAAGCGGAGCTCAAGCTGTATTCACCCAAGATATCCGATTTCATGTTCGTGGTGAAGAGGAGAGATGTGGGCAAGAAGCTGCCGTTCGGCGTGGTGATGGTGTCCCAGTGGACGGAGCAGAACGAAAGTATGGCGCTGATGATCACGGAAGATGACGGCGGCACGAGGACTGAGTGGAAATGCTCGGCGGTGGTGAAGATCAAGTCCAAGAGCTATGGATTCGATGTGTCATTGCCGTTCAATACGAGAGATGACATCGTATGGCGCGGGCAGCTGACGGGGGACTACATTGAAGCGAACGACGGCAAGGAAGGCCGGTTCGGGGATGTGAAAGTCACGCTTGAGTTTCAAGGCTGACGGTCATCTCGCAGTTCGCGCAGTCGAACCCGAGGGCGAGAGTGCGGCCGTTGTTCTTCAGGAAGAGATGTGACGGGGGCTTCTGCCCTTCCGTGTGCGGGGTCTCCGGGCGGCAGTGTTTCGGACACATCCCGAGTTCGTAGCGGATGCAATATTTTGTGCGCATCAGCTCGGCGCCTTCCGGGCGGCAAAGCTCGTAGGCCGGCCGGATCTCGCGGGCTCCGTGCTCCAGATACACCTGCCGGGCGAGGGCGTTGGAGACATTGAATCTGTAGTCCGCCACCTCCGGCAGGAAATCGCCGGCGTCTGCGCAGGTGCAGTTCACGGAAGCGGGAGCAGCCTCGCTACGGGTGTCATCATCTTGCGTGACAAGGGTCTCCACAGCCTGTACCGGGAGCTTGTCGAGAGCCTCCGCCATAGCTCTGCGGAGAGCATTCAGGAATGCCGCGCTCACAAACGGGACGCCGCCGTCATCCGTTCTGACGGATATGGCGTCTTCCCCATCCCGGATGGAGAAGATATATTGTCCGGATGATTTCCCTATCTGAGTCCGGAGCATCGCGAGCATACGCTCCGGGTTGTCGGCCCTGACGCATCCGGCATCTGATGATACGGATACGCATCGCCCGTCATCCGTGCGGGCGGACGCTGATATGATGAAGCCCCCGGTCTCACCTCTGCGGGTGATGCCGTCTCCGGCTTTATCGATGCCGCCGCTTCCCGCTTCGGAGCCGGACAGGCGGCCATCGGCTCCGCCGGCAATCTCCACTGTGCACCGGGCTGTCATCATCCTCGTGCATGGATGACTTGAGAGGGATTTCTCGAATGCCGTGCTGATGTTGCGGTACAGGGTGACGCCCGCACGCAGGGCATTCACCTTGCGGCATCTTATCATCGCCCCGGAGCACAGATCGCCCCTGAATCCGATGATTCCGGAGCCCTCAGCCGCGAATGCGAATCCGTCTCCGTTGTCCAGAGCGGCGCCTTCGTGCAGAGCTACCTTGATTTCCATCTCATCCTGTGAGATGTGTCGGACGGCGGCGACTGTCCCGATGGCCTCGCCCATGCCCTTCGGGGTGTCCATGCTGGACCATCTGCCCCGGCGACCGTCTATATACAGTTCCGTGTAGCCGCGGTTGAATGTCTTGTCCGGAGCCGGGGTGAATCCTCCTGAGACCTTGCCGAATGAGGCGCGGCGGTATCTTTCAGGATTTCCGGAGACCAGTGCGTCCAAAGCCTCCGAATATGCGCGTACGATGTTGCGCACGTAGGAGATGTTCTTCAGGCGGCCCTCTATCTTGAAAGAGGTTACTCCCGCATCGGCCAGATCGGACAGGCGGTGCAGGAGATTGTAGTCCTTCAGCGAGAGCAGAGCCTTGTTGCGGACTATCACCCTGCCGGACTCGTCCGTGAGGTCATATAGCGAGCGGCAGGCCTGTATGCATTCTCCCCGGTTGGCGCTTTTGCCGGCGAGATTTTCCGAGAGATAGCATTGTCCGCTGTAGCAGACGCACAATGCGCCGTGCACGAAAAATTCCAGCTCCCCGCCGACGACTTCGGAGATGCGGCGCACTTCCCGGAGAGCCATCTGTCGCTCAAGGACAATTCTTGAGAATCCGAGCGAGCGGTAGAATGCCGCCTTCTCCGCACTTCTGACGGCACATTGTGTGGAAGCGTGGAGAGGAATCCCGATTTTCCGGCCCGTGCCGTCCGGCCCGCCGGCCGCGAGCTTCAGCAGAGCCAAGTCCTGAACTATCAGGGCGTCCGCTCCGGCATCTTCCGCCGCACACATCAGCCTGTAGGCGTCCTCCAGCTCGCTATCATATAGTATGGTGTTGAGCGTCAGGAAGATCTTGGCTCCGAACCGATGTGCATAGCTGCATAGCTCCCGGATGTCGTCGATGCTGTTTCCTGCGGCTTGTCTCGCACCGAATGCCGGGCCGGCGATATATACGGCATCGGCACCGCAGTCTATTGCTGCGATGCCGATATCTTTGTTCCTTGCAGGAGCAAGCAGTTCCAGATAGCGAACCATTGTCCCGGAAGCCGGCCCGAAGGGCACTATTTGCTGAGCGAGTCGATAAGTTTCTGTGCATCAGCTCCGAACTGAGGGTCGGAGAGCACTTTCTTGTAGTTCTCGATGGCCTTTGCCTTGTTGCCGGCCTGCTGATAGAGAGCTCCTACGGTATAGGCGATCGCGCCTGCGTTCTTGGCTGTCGGTGCAGCCTCAAGATATTTCTCGAAATAGGAGATGGCGTCAGCATTCTTGCTTGCCTTCTGGGAAGCCTGGCCTGCGATGAGATATGCCTGGGCGTTCTCCTTGTATTCGTTGGCCTTCACCGCAGCAGCCACTGCCTCCGCATACTTCTTGATTTTCAGGTCGCTTACGGCCTGCTTGAGATAGGTGCTTGAGAGCAGGCTCTTGGCGTTGGACTCCTGACCGTTGCGTGCTGCGATCTCGAGGAACTTTATGGCCTCGCCGAACTTGCCCGTGCCGCTGAGGAGCTGGCCGAGACGAAGTGCTGCCACTCCGTTGGCGGTGTCGGCCGCCATCACCTTGTTGTAGCCTGCGATTGCGCCCGCTACATTCTTAGCCTTGAAAGCCGCATTGGCGGCTTCCATGGTTTTCGTGAGTTCCACCTGAGGGATGAGAGAGGTGACTTCTTCTTCTATCTCGGTGTTGCCGAACTCTTTGGCCTTGGCTGCGGCCTCTTTCATCTTGGCTATCGCCGCATCGAAATCCTTGTTGTTGTAGAGCTCCTTGCCGATGGAAAGAGTGGTGGTCGCAATGGCATTCTTGCAGTTTGCCACAAGCTCGTCCACGCCTTCTCCCTGCAGGGCCTTGGCCATATCCAGCGCAGCTTGGAACTTCTCCAGAGCGGCGGTCTTGTTTCCGATTGTAAGCTGCTCGGCACCGCTGTTGAAAGTGTCTGTAGCTGTCTTGAGGTCCTGTGCGCCCATCAGCCCTGCTGAGAGGGCGAGCGCAGCGATTGCAAGAAGAATTCTTTTCATGACTTATAAGATGTTTAATATTTTCAAGACCAATGTCTTGGTGGCGATTCGCCAAGCAATTAGGCAAATATACAAAAAAATTCTAATTTTGCACCGGTAGTGTACCTATATATATGTGGAAGGCTTTCTATAACACAATATGCGCGGCGGCGGTCTCGCTGGCCGCACTGATCTCATCATCGGCGGCATACGGGGCTGACTATCCGTCTCTCCCTGCGGCCGGTTCCATAAAAAAAGGAGTGTTGGACAACGGTATCACATACTATATCGTGCCCAACAAGTCGGAGAAAGGTCTGGCGGACATCTGTCTTGTCCAGAGAGGCGGATACGGGATGGAAGATGCCGCAAGTGCGGGGTCTTCCGCCGTCCGGGTGATGGGCGCATTGTCGGAGCTTCCGCGTTTCCGGCGTGACACCCCGTATCGTTTCCTGTCACGCAATCATATCTGGCCGGGGCCTGAAGGCTATGCCG
>CAVECU010000002.1:0-24861 GCA_963614015.1 uncultured Eubacteriales bacterium | reverse complement strand
TCGGAGAAGACGCCGTCACATATCGGTTCAGGGACTTGAATCTGTCACGCTCCGGAGAGATGGTGGATTCGGTGCTTCTCCTCGTGTTCGACATAATATCACGGGAAGCGGAGTCTTTCCCCGAGAGATATTCGGCGGCGGATCAGGCGATTGTGGTGTCCGGAGATATCGATGCCGGCTCTGTCCTCGGGAAGATGAACATGCTTTCGCTGCTTGTTCCCAAGTCGAGCCTTTCCGCATCACCTGCGGAATATTCCTGGAAAGAAGAGTCGGAGGCTGCATACCGCTACATCCCGGCCGCCCATTCCGGCGGCGCCCGTCTGACTGTGGAATATGCCTCCCCGAGGACTTCCGCAGACAAGATGAGCACGATTCTTCCGCTGTTCTCGCTGCGGTATTCCTATGAGCTGGAGATAATTCTCCGACGGAGGCTTTCGTCCGCGTTCCGGGAGGCGGGCATACCCGTGTCCGGACTGTCGTTCGGTTACTCCGGAAGCTCTTCCGGCGCGGGGGACGAGAAGACGCGGATATCTGTCTCCGTGCCTGTGAAGGACATCTACCGTGCAGCGGAAGTGACGGCTTCTGTCCTGGCGGGCCTTGATGCCGACGGGGCTTCTGCCGATGAATATAGAGACGCTCACAATGAGCTGCTTATGAACCTGAGACGGAAATATCCGGGAGCGGAGATCAGCAATTCTTCTTACATCGAGCAATGCCGTGCGGCCTATCTGTACGGGGCTTCGCTGGCCTCGCCTCAGTCGGTGCAGGACTTCTTCCTGTCCAAGAACATAGACGACAGCCAGGGGGTCAAGTTCTTCAACGGATATGTGTCAGCCCTGCTGGACAGGTCCAGAAATCTTACGCTCGAATGTGTGGCGGATTCCGCCGCAGTGTCCGGCAAGACATTGCTCAGGACGTTCGACATGGCGTGGAAGCCGGTGAAGGCCAAGGCATATTCCGTAAGTTACAGAGATACTTTGCAGCTCAAGAAGGCCGGTTCCAAGCGGCGCACCAAGCTCCGTGCGGAGAGCTCCGAGCCTATGTTCGGAGGCCGGACGTGGGTGTTTGACAACGGTATCAGGGTGATTTTCAAGAATGTGTCCGGCAACGGCTCGTTCCGTTTCATGTGGGTGCTCAAGGGCGGATATTCGCTCATGCCCGATCTGAGGCCTGGAGAAGGAGCGTGTGTGGCTGATATGCTTGGACTTTATGATGTCTCAGGCCTGTCGTGCCGGGCATTCTCCGACATGCTTTCGGCCAACGGCATCCTGCTCGGCGCCGAGGTGACGATGTCGGATTTCCGTGTCAGCGGTGCGGCTCCGGTATCCCGGCTGGGCGTGCTCCTGCGGTCGCTGTGCGCTTTCACATCGGACCGGTCGGTGAACAAGGCGGCATACGACTATTACAGGAAGTGTCAGGGCGTCAGATGTATGCAGGACCGCAACGATGCGGCCGTCATCGACAGCCTCCTGTTCCCGAACAATATCTATTCCGCATATCGCCGGCCTCAGACCCTCGCGGATGATTTCCAGATGCGCGCCGAGAAATTTTTCGACAAGGAATTCTCGAAGATGAACGACGGAGTCCTCATTCTTGTGGGAGACTTCGATGAATATGAGCTGAAGAAGAATCTCGGCTCGCTGCTTGGAGGCTTCAAGACGGACAAGGTCTCGTCATACCGCTCCAAGGCAAGGTATCAGACAAGTGCCGGACGGGTGTCCGACATATCGGAGGGAGACTGTCAGGACATAGCACTGGGGATGTCAGCGCCGTTGACATATTCGGTTGAGAACTATATGGCTTCCGGCATTGCCGCTCTTGCTCTTGAGGACAGGGTCCGGGGCTGTCTGTCTTCATACGGGTGGAATGCTTCGGCGCAGTGGGACTTCGCGATGTTCCCGGAGGAGAGGTTCACTTTCACGACCTGCGCATCGATGTCGCGCAGGACAGGCCTTCCGGCATCAATGCTCACGAACGCATCTTCCGGAGATGTGCTGTACAACCTTCAGAACTCATTGACCTCGTTCAATATGGACAATGCCGAGCTGGGCATATACAAGGCGAGTCTCAAGAACCGGATCGCATCGTCGATGTCGGATCCGGAGACGATTGTGGAGCTGCTGGCTCTGCGCTATTCCTGTCTTAAAGACGTCGTCACCAAGTACGAGGATAAGATCGGAGCTGTCACTCTCCAGGGAGTGAACGGGATTATCGGCGGTCTGACCGGCGGCCGCGTGGCCGGGTTTGCCATCGAGTGCCCTCCGGACGAGAGCGCATTCGCCAGAGAAATCAGTCTTGATGCCGGGGTGGCTGTCAAGGAGGCGCATTGGCTTCCGGCGTATGATTCTCTCGGAGTGACGAATGAAGCGTTCAGAGCCATAGGCTTGAGCGGCCCTGATACGGTGCGGTTCTGGCTTGTCGAAGAGAATTTCCGTGCGTTTATGGCGACTTTGCCCGAGGCTGCCGTGCCTGACGTGAAGCCTGCCGCAGTTGTGCCTGCCGAGGCGTCTGCCGCTGATTCTCTGACAGTTGCGGGGACGGTTGCTGACAGCCTGACCATGGCTGCCGACAGTCTCGCTGCTGCATCGGACAGTCTGTCCGTAGCCTCTGACAGTCTTGCCGCCGCGGCCGGCGGGCTTGTCACAGCTGCCGACAGCCTTGCCGTCCCGGGAGACAGTGTCAAGGTCGTATCCGACTCGGCCGCCGTGGTCTCCGTCACTGATCCGCAGAAAGCCGTATCCGCCGACAGTCTTGCCGCCGGGAAAGCGGTGTCAGACAGCCTCGCTGCAAGAGAAGCGAAAAAACCTGCGGAGGCGGTGAGAAATCAAAAAGAGGGCAATGAAGGAGAAAAGTAGGTTCGGAACCATCTTTGAGATAGGGGATTGCCTTGTCTCTGAAGAAATCATAACAGAATATTTCGCCTGCGACTACGGGAAATGCAAGGGATGCTGCTGCATAATAGGAGACAGCGGCGCGCCTCTCGGCGAAAATGAGCTGGAGGAGATAGAGGCGGCATATCCCGCATTCTCGCCTCTGATGCAGGAGTCGGGGAGGGAAGTGGTGAAGGAGAAAGGCTTTTTTGAAATCGACCGTGACGGTGACATCGTCACACCGCTGTGTCCCGGCACGGAGGAGTGCGCATTCACTCATTTCGACGACTGCGGGAACTGCTTCTGCGCCATCGAGAGATGCCATTCCGAGGGCGGATGCCGCTTCCGCAAGCCGTCTTCCTGCTGGCTGTATCCGATCCGGGTAACGGAACTCCGCAACGGACGTCACGCGTTGAATCTGCATCAGTGGGACATCTGCAAAGATGCCTTCGAGAGGGGCAGACGCGAGGGTGTCCGGGTCTATGAATTTCTACGTGAGCCTCTTACGGAGATTTACGGGGAAGAATTCTATTCCGCCTTGTCGGCTGCGGCCAGAAGATTCCTTGCAGACTCATAGTCTGATGCGTTCACCTTCAGCTCTACGTTCTGAAGCGCGGCATTGATGGACGGATAAGATGACGTCTGTCCGAACACCGCTGCCGGGATACCGTTGGATCGGAGCATCCCTGCAGCTATTTCTGCGCTCATGGGGTCAGAAAATCTGGCAACCGTCTTGAATTCTTCTGTCATGGTTATTCTTCTCTGAATTTATGTTCAAGGCCATAGATCAGGCGGACAACATCTTTCCTCAAGCCCTCCACCTGATATCCGCCGAGTTCTCTCGTGAAAGTGATCCTGTCCTCAAGCATCCTGCTGAGCCTGTGGAAGAGAGCCCTGCTGCGGAATGTCATGTTCTCTCCGTCTTCGCTCTCAAGCCTGTAGCCCCGTCCTTCCATGAAATCGATGATCCCATTGCGGATGTCACCGTGCTCGCCCGGGATGACGGTGCCTTTCCGGATGAATCCGAATACGGGATATACGGCTGACACGCATCCGAACATTATCCCTATCTGAGCCAACGATTTGTATCCGTCTCTGAACATCGATTCGATATTCCCGTCCACAATGTGGGCCAGAACGAGAATCGTCAGCAGGACGGCAAGAAGCAGCGAGAAATAGAAGAAATATTTTATCGCCCGGATGATGTATTTCAGAATAGGTGACATGTTCCGCAAATGTTTGAAGTGGGTCCAAAATGACTTCCGGGGTCTGTCCCGGAGCGGCCGCCGGGGAGACGCCGTCTCCGGAGCAGCCGTTACAAATTTATATAAAATCACGATATGTGCGGTGATTAATTGGAAACAGATGATTATTTTTGTGAGGTATAACGAAAACGATATTTGTTATGGAATACGATCCGATTGCGGAACGCCGCGAAATGGAAGCCAAGCTCGCCAAGGCGAACGGCTTGAAAAAGACGATGTATGCGCTTATGGCGGTCGCAGTGATACTTGCGGCGGCCCTCGCTTATATCTGGCTCCAGAAGTCTGCACTGATCAAGGATCTGGAGGTGGAGAAGCAGGATCTCACCGCTCAGATGGTGACTCTGCAGAATGACTATGCCACGCTGTCATCCGACTATGATTCCATCAATTCCCAGCTCGACACTTCCCGCGCCGAGGTGGCCAATCTTCTTGAGAGGATCAAGAAGACCGATGCGACCAACCGTGCCAAGATGCGCCAGTATGAGAGGGAGCTCGGGACGCTTAGGAGCATCATGCGCAACTATATAGTCCAGATAGATTCGCTCAACACTCTGAATCACAAGCTTACTGCCGATGCCGCAGCCGCAAGGCGCGAGGCCGCTGCAAGCAAGGCTCAGAACAGGGAGCTTTCCCAGCAGGTCGAGAGCCTTTCCGGCCAGGTAGCCGCAGGCTCGGTGATCAAGGCCCGCGGAGTCCGGATCGAGGCTTACAATTCGAGCGACAAGGTGACGGACCGCAGCAGCCGCGTAGTGAGACTGTTGACATCGCTCAGTCTCGTGGAGAACGACTTGGCTCCGAAAGGCCCGGTGAGAGTCTATATCCGGGTCAAGGATCCTGACGGAATAATACTTACCAACTCCACCCGTACATCATTCACTCTCGGCGGCGAATCAATGGTGGCATCCGCTTCACGTCAGGTGGATTATGAGGGCAAGGAAGTGGACCTCAGCATATATCTCAACGACATTTCAAGCTACCGCAAGGGCATCTACACCGTTGAGGCATATACGGAGCAGGCCAAGCTCGGTTCGGCCGAGCTGATGCTCAGATAGCCGGCGCGCAGGTGATATATATCCATATTCCGTTCTGCAGAAGTTTCTGTACTTATTGCGGTTTCTATTCCGAAGCCGTTCCGGAGATCGGGTGCCGCAGAGGCGGCTCCTCCGGACGTGAGAGGCTGAGCCGCTATGTCGGGATGGTATGCAGCGAGGCGGAGAGCAGGGCTTCCGAGATACGGGCCACATTGCCGTCCGCATCCCATCCGGAATATGTTGATACTCTTTATGTGGGAGGCGGCACCCCGTCGGTGCTGCCTCCCGATTTGTTCTCAGCCTTGGTGACCGGGGTGAACAATGCCGTATGGGGCGTTCCGGAGCATGGATATTCCGAGTTTACGGTCGAAGTCAATCCGGATGACATCAACAGCAAGGGGGCGGACTATGTGACTGCGCTTCTGGATATGGGAGTGACGCGGTTCAGCATGGGGGTGCAGTCGTTTGATGACAATGCGCTCCGATGGATGAACCGGCGCCATACTTCGGAAGAAGCGGTGAAAGCCTTTGAGATTCTGCGAAGTGCCGGGGCAGGGGACATAAGCATTGATCTCATATTCGGATACGCGACCCTCACGGAGGAGCTCTGGGAGCGGACGCTGGAGAAAGCGCTGGCGCTTGCCCCGGAGCACATATCCGCATATCAGCTCTCTATAGATCCGGGCAGCATGCTTGCACGCCGCTCCGGCGGCACGGACGGGGAGGCGATGGCAGGCGAGGAGCAATGCGCACGCCAATATGAGCAGCTCTGCGCTATGCTGCGTTCCGCCGGCTATCATCACTATGAGGTGTCCAATTTCGCAGTCCCCGGGTATGAGGCGCGGCACAATTCCGCATATTGGAGGCGTGTGCCTTATGCCGGACTTGGCGCCGGAGCGCATTCGGCATTGGCCGGGGAGGCGGGAGAAGTGACCGCGAGGAAGTGGAACACGGAGGATGCCGAGGGCTATGTCCTTGACGGTGAAGAGATATTGACGGATGAAGATGTGAGAGTGGAGCGGGTGATGCTCGGACTCAGGACGGACAGAGGCGTTGTCCCGGAACTTCTGCCGGAAGGTCCGGCGCGGAGACTTGTGGACGAAGGCGCATTGGAACATTGCGGCGGGCGGCTGAGAATTCCGGAGAACAGGTTTTTCGTCTCGGACGAGATAATTGCGGAGCTTCTGGCATCTTAGAGGCCGGGGCTCCGACGCAGGATGACATATTATAACGACAGCGATATGGGCAGCGAAGTATTTGCATCCCGGATAGGACAGCTCCGGGAAATCATGAAGTCAAAAGGCCTGGATGCGGTGATAATCACCGGCTCCGACCCTCACAGCAGCGAATATCCGGCTCTCCGGTGGAAGCAGGTCGAATGGCTGTGCGGCTTCACCGGCGAGGCAGGAGATGTGGTCGTGACGCAGGACCACGCCGGACTGTGGACGGATTCCCGCTATTTCATCCAGGCGGCGCAGCAGCTTGAGGGTACCGGGGTCGAGCTGCACAAGACCAGAATACCCGGCGAAGTGAGAATTCCGCAGTGGCTTGCAGAGATAGCATTTGCCGACAGGCGCAGAGGCGTGACGGTCGCAGTTGACGGACTGGCCATGTCCATATCGGCCGTGGAAGACATCAGAAACGCATTTGTCGGGGCCGAAAGACATTATGATGAAGACACGGAGGCGGAAAACGGATTCAAGATCATCGATATCCCCGATATGCTTGATGCCGTCAGGGTGGATCGCCCGGCCGTACCGTCAAGTCCGCTCATCACTCTGGGAGAGGATCTCACGGGGGAGTCGAGACAGTCCAAGATAGTGTGGCTCAGAGATTTCGTCGCGGACAACGACTGCGACGCCATCCTTGTCACCGCGCTTGACGAGATAGCCTGGCTGCTGAATATCAGGGCCTCGGATATCGAGTACAATCCCGTCGCGCTGTCATATCTCCTCGTCACGGCGGACAGCATCCTGCTGTATATCCGCAAAGGCCCCGGGACGTGCGCCGATACGGAGACTGCGGCGAGCTATGCCGAGCTTGAGACGGATGGGGTCACGATCTGCGGGTATGACGATGTGTTCGTAGACATACTGCAACAGGCGGGAGAGGACTACCGGACTGTCCACATCGATCCGTCAACGCTTAACTATCACATTTACAAGTTGCTGTCGTCTTTGGGCGACAAGGTGGACATCGTCTGCGGCAAGTCTCCGATCCCGCTCCGGAAGTCGGTGAAGAATGCCGTGGAGATAGCCGGCATGAGGGAAGCCCATATTGAAGACGGCATTGCGATGGAGAAGTTCCTCTTCTGGCTGGATGACTGCATGGCCTCCGGAGCTGACATAGATGAATGGGATGCCGCGAAGAAAATAGACTCCCTGCGGGCGGAGATCCCGGGGTATCGCGGGAACAGCTTCCAGACGATCTCTGCTTACGGCCCGGGGGCGGCGTTGCCACACTATGTCACGCCGGCGCAGAATTCCGGCAGGCTGGAGCCTCACGGACTCTATCTGTGCGATTCGGGAGGACAATACTTGTACGGTACGACCGACATTACGAGGACTGTCCCTCTCGGTCCGTGCACGGAGCAGGAAATGGAAGATTACACTCTTGTGCTCAAGGGTCATATAGGCTTGGCTTCGGCAGTGTTTCCTGCGGGGACTTCCGGATGTCAGATAGACTATGCGGCGCGGACGCCGCTTTGGAAGAACCTGCGGGACTATGGTCACGGGACAGGCCACGGCGTGGGCTTCTATCTCAATGTCCACGAGGGCCCTCAGGACATCCGCCATAATTTCACCTCCCAGCCCCTCCTTCCCGGGATGATCACTTCCGATGAACCGGGCCTGTACAGGGAGGGCTTGCACGGTGTGCGACATGAGAGTCTTCTGCTGTGCAGCGAGTTGTGCACCAATGAATTCGGGAGCTGGCTCTGCTTCGAGAATCTGACCCTCTGCCACATAGACACCGCCCCTGTCCTGCGGGATCTTCTGACGGACGAAGAGGCTCTCTGGCTGAACAACTACAACGAATACGTTTACCAGATGCTCTCACCCCGTCTTCCGGAGGATGAAAGCATCTGGCTGTACAGCAAGACCCGTCCTATATAGCGATAGTAGCGGTTGCCGAACCATTGGTTGCTAAAAAGTCCGACGGAGTGACTAATAAGTCCCGCAGGGACCGCACCGGATAGGTGCGAGATATCGACTGAAATGAAATCTTCAGTCGATATGGATGTCACCCCCAGTCACTTCGTGACAGCCCCGGTGGGGCATGGGGAAAGTATTCCCCACACCCCCTTCGGTCGCTCCGCTCCAGGTCGCATTAAGCGGCCCTTAATTATATAGAAAGGACGGCGAGGACATTTATCAGCTCGCGGTCAATAGGCTTGTCTTTCTTGATGGCCCGGTCGATAGGGACATAGACGATCTGGTCGTTGCTTATGCCCACCATCACATTGCGCTGGCCCTCGTTCAGAGCCTCTATGCTGGCGTAGCCGAGACGGCTGGCGAGAATCCTGTCAAATGCGCTCGGGGTGCCGCCTCTCTGAAGGTGGCCGAGGATGGTGACACGCACGTCATATTGAGGATATTCCTTGCGCACGCGCTCCGCATAATACATTGCGCCGCCGTCCTTCGGACTTTCCGAGACGATGACGATGCTGCTGTTCTTGCTCTTGCGGAATCCTCGGCTGATGAACTGCTCCAACTGGTCCACATCTGTCTGATCCTCAGGGATGATGGCGGCCTCCGCGCCTGAAGCGATGGCGCTGTTCTGCGCCAGGAATCCGGCATCCCGTCCCATCACCTCCACAAAGAAGATGCGGTCGTGGGAAGTGGCCGTGTCACGCAGCTTGTCCACGCAGTCGACGATGGTGTTGAGAGCCGTGTCGTATCCGATAGTGGAATCGGTGCCGTACAGGTCATTGTCGATGGTGCCCGGCAGGCCGATCACTGGGAGATCATATTCCCTTGCCAGTGCCTGAGCCCCGGTGAGAGAGCCGTTGCCGCCGATGACGATCAAGGCGTCTATTCCGTATTTTGTCAGATTGTCATAAGCTTTCTTCCTGCCTTCAGGCGTCATGAACTCCTGGCTTCTCGCCGTCTTGAGAAGCGTGCCTCCGCGCTGGATGGTGTTGCTGACGCTCTCCGTCGTGAGCTCTTTGATCTCACCGTGGATGAGGCCCTCGTAGCCGCGGTATATTCCCATCACCTTGATGCCGTTGAAGATGGCGCTTCTGGTCACCGCCCTGATGCAGGCATTCATTCCCGGAGCATCACCTCCGGAGGTGAGCACTCCTACTGTTTTTACATCCTTTCCCATAGTTGGAAGCTGTTTTGTAATGATTCGTCTTTTTTCTTGCACGGCCATTCCCGGCTGTCTCATCATCCGTGTGATGACATCATCCGTTCTGCCACGGAAACGGCCGCAGTTATGCCGCAAAATTCAAGCCGAAATCGGAAATTTAAACGGCTTCTTAGTACCTTTGCGGGAAAAATCAGTCGCATTATGACAATCGGCAATATCGATCTGGGGCATCAGCCCGTTCTGCTCGCACCGATGGAAGACGTCACTGACGCATCTTTCCGAAAAGTATGCAAGCATTTCGGGGCGGATATGGTATATACCGAGTTCATTCCGTCCGACGGACTGATCCGGGATGCCGTCAAGGCCATCGCCAAGATGAAGACGTCCGATGAAGAGGCTCCGGTGGCGATTCAGATCTACGGCAACAATCCCGAGTCAATGGTGGAGGCCGCCAGGATGGCCGACAACGCCGCAGAAATCGCCGGAGGACACGGCTGTGATGTCATTGACATCAATTTCGGCTGTCCGGTGAACAAGATAGCCGGGCGGGGGGCCGGTTCCGGGATGATGCGCGAGCCTGACAAGATGGTGATGATCACCAAGATGATAGTGGAGGCTGTGAGCAAGCCTGTCACCGTGAAGACAAGGCTCGGCTGGGACGACGGGTCCAAGATCATCGTGGAGCTGGCCGAAAGGCTTCAGGATGCAGGGATACAGGCGCTCACGATACACGGGCGGACGCGGTGCCAGATGTACAAGGGGGAGGCGGACTGGACATTGATCGGGCAGGTGAAGGACAATCCGAGAATGCGGATCCCCATTATCGGCAACGGAGACATCAATTCTCCCCGGAAGGCGAAAGAGGCGTTTGACCGGTATGGCGTGGACGGGATAATGATCGGGCGGGCCTCGTTCGGGCATCCGTGGATATTCGATGAGATCAAGCATTATCTGAGAAGCGGAGAGCAGAAGCCTGCGATGGGCATCGCGGATCGCGTGCGTCTGGCCAAGTGGCATCTCGCGCTCTCCACGGAGATGAAAGGCCCTGTGACGGGCGTGCTTGAGATGCGCCGCCACCTGTCCTGCTATTTCAAGGGACTTCCCGATTTCAAGGAGACCAGAATCAGACTTGTCACTGCTTCTACTGCTGTGGAAGTGAGCGACATCCTCGATGAAATAGGTGTAAAGTGGGGCGGCTGCCCTCTGGCCGAAAGCGCAAGCGTGTATGGATTGTGAATCGTGGGAATCGTTTCAAGACGGCTTCTTGAGTGCCGATGGGGCAATCCCGAAAATAATTGCTATATTTGCGCGTTATGCTTGACTGGATGCTACTGTCACCATATTGCCTGACCTTGAAAATAAGACACGCGATGTACGATCACGGCGTGTTTTTCAAGGTGCATACCTGTGAGGTTCCGACGATCTGTGTCGGCAACATAGCAGCCGGCGGTACGGGGAAGACCCCTCATACGGAGATGATCATAAGGGAATTGCTCGGGAGCGAGGATTGGGGTGACAAGAAGGTCGCCGTCCTGTCCAGAGGACACAAGCGCAAGAGCAGGGGTTTCCAGCAGATTCTGTCCACAGACTCGGCCGCATTCAGCGGAGACGAGCCGCTTCAGATAAAGAACAAATTCCCGGGAGTGACTGTCGCAGTGGACAGGACACGTGTGGAGGGGTGTGATTTCCTTCTACATCCGGAGCTTCTGCACACATCCGGCAAGGCGCGCAATTGCGTGAACAAGGAGGTGACGAGGCCCGACCTTATCGTGCTCGACGATGCATTCCAGTACAGGGCGCTGAAAGCGTATTTCAATATCGTCCTTGTCGATTACAACCGTCCGCCTTGCCGTGACAGTCTGCTGCCGTTCGGACGGCTCAGGGATCTTCCGGAGAGGCTGCATTATGCCAATGTCATCATAGTCACCAAGTGTCCGGCATATATGGAGCAGGGGGAGAAAGTTGAGTGGGCAAGGTCATTGGGTATCACCGATTTTGATCCTGACACCTGCCAGGGCACGGATCGTCTGGGCAAGACGATGACCGTCCTTTTCACCACGATAAACTATTGCGGTCTTGAGCCCGTGTTCAGCGGGAGCGACAGCCACTATATCTATTCCAAGAAGCTCATTCTCGTATCGGGCATAGCCAGCGATGCTCCGCTGAAGAGGTATCTGAGTGACAATTATCAGATTGTCAAGCATTTCAAGTTCTCGGACCACCACAAGTACAGCCGTCTTGACATCAAGCGCATCTGCAATGCGATGAATACTTGGCCGACAGCCGTCGTGGCCACCACCGAGAAGGACAGTCAGCGGCTGAGAGGCTGCAAGCGTATCCCGGACATCCTGAAGAGCAGGACTTTCCAGATACCTATCGAAGTCGATTTCATCTCGGAGCATGAGCGGGAAGTGTTCCGCAGCACCCTCCTGTCGGCATTGAGAGATTTCAAGGCCGGTTCGGAACAGGCATGATGGCGAGGACTGTCAGGCTTATTCTGAAAGAATGTTATTCTGCGCCTGTACGGATTCTTCGTGTATTGTGTTGAACAATGCCGTGACGAAGGCCTCGCTGAGGCCGTAAGCCTTGCCCTTTTCCACCATCTGCGACAGGATCGAGTCCCAGCGTGAAGTCTGGATGATGGCGATGTTGTGCTCCCGCTTGTATCTGCCTATGCTGCGGCTGATGTCCATTCTGGTGTTGAGAATGCTCAGAATATTTTCGTCGATTATGTCTATCTGCGCTCTGAGCTGGTCGATATTCTCCTTGTAATCAGGGCTGTCCGAGTCGGTCTCCCTTACTGTCAGTTTGCCTGTCAGCTCTCCGAGAGCTTCTGGCGTTAGCTGCTGATGCGCATCGCTCAATGCGCAGGACGGGTCGCAATGAGACTCTATCATAAGCCCGTCCAAGCCGAGGTCCAATGCCCTCTGCGAGAGTTCCTGAAGATAATCCCTGCTTCCGCCCATATGGCTCGGGTCGGCAAAGAAAGGCAGGGCCGGATATTTTGTCCTGAGCTCGATGGCGGTCTGCCATCCCGGAGCATTGCGGTATCTGGTCTTCTCTGAAGTGGAGAATCCCCTGTGAATCACGCCGATCTTACGTATCCCGGCCTGATTCAGCCTCTCCAAGGCTCCGATCCATAAGTCAAGGTCGGGATTCACGGGGTTCTTCACCAGTACGGGAATGTCCGTATCCCTTAGCGCATCGGCGATCTCCTGTACGAGGAAAGGATTTGCCGTGGTCCTTGCCCCGATCCATACCATGTCCACTCCGTATTTTATGCAGTCGAAGACATGCCTCTCGCTTGCCACTTCGGTGGCAACCTTCATCCCGAGTTCGCTCCCCACTCTCTGAAGCCATTTCAAGCCGACTGTCCCGACTCCCTCGAACGTGTTCGGATGTGTTCTCGGTTTCCATATTCCGGCTCGGAATACACTGATGCCAAGGGCCTTGAGGCCTCGTGCCGTCTGCATTACCTGTATCTCCGATTCCGCACTGCACGGCCCTGCGATCAGCAGCGGTCGCCGCCCATCCGGGAACAGCCCCCATTCTGATACGGGGGTCAACTCGAGATTCGTCTTCATAACTGGAAGCTGTTTTATCTTATGATTTTCTTGATCTTGTTGGCCTCGTCAATGAGACTGCGGATCTTGTCCGCATCGTAGTCGGCTATGGCCGAACGGAACTCCTGCATTTTGTCAAGATATGTGTCGATTCCCCGCAGGATATTGTCCCTGTTCTGAATAAGGATCGGCACCCACATGTCGGCATTGCTCTTTGCAAGACGGACAGTGGAGGAGAATCCTCCCGAGGCAAGATCGAAGATATGCTTCTCGTCTTTCTCCTTGGCCAGCACCGTCAGGGCCAATGCAAACGATGTCACATGTGAGATATGCGACACATAGGCTGCATGGACATCGTGACTGTCCGCACTCATGTAGATGGGACGCATATTCAGCACGGCGTACATCTCCTCTATCCGGGCCAATGCCTTTGGATCTGACTCTTCCGCCCCTGCGAAGATGCATGCTCTCCCGTCAAAGAGGTTGGGCATCGCCGCCCACGGACCGGAATATTCGGTTCCCGACATCGGATGTGAGGCGACATAGCGCCTGCGCATCGGATGATAGTGTACGCTTCGCACAATCTGACTCTTGGTGGAGCAGGTATCGACCACGATCTTGTCCGTAAACCCGTTCTTCTCGAAGATGTCCAGGACAGCAGGCAGTATTTTCAGCGCCGTGCCGACGGGGACGGAGATTATGATGATGTCCCCTTGCGCGACAGCCTGTTCCAGATCCGTCACTTCATCGGCGAGTCCTATTTTCAGAGCGGCAGCAGAGTTGACGGGGTCGCTTTCCACGCCCAAAATCCTTTCTGCAAATCCTCTTCTCCGGAGGTCAATGGCCATCGAACCCCCGATAAGACCGAGTCCGATTATGGAGACTGTCTTGGCGGGGGTTGTGCCTATATTGTTGTCTTTTCTGTCCAAACCGCTACGCCCTCTATACTGTCATGATGTCCTTCTCCTTCGCGGCGATGAGGGCATCGACTTCTTTGATATTCTTGTCGGTGATCTTCTGAACCTCATCCTCGCCCTCTTTCTCGCCGTCTTCCGAGAGGCCTTCGTTCTTCTGAGCCTTCTTCAGCAGGTCCACTGCATCGCGGCGGGCGTTGCGGATGACGACCTTGGCATTCTCACCGGCCGTGCGGGCCTTCTTTATGAGCTCTTTCCTGCGCTCCTCGGTCAGAGGCGGGACATTGCAGCGGATCTGCTCCCCGTTGTTCTGCGGGGTCATGCCGACATTGGCGTCGATGATGGCCTTCTCGATCTTCTGGATCATGCTCTTCTCCCAAGGCTGGATAAGCACAGTCTTGGCATCCGGAGCGGTCACAGAAGCCACCTGAGGGACAGGTGACGGCACGCCGTAATAGTCCACGATGACATTGTTGAATATTGACGGGTTCGCTTTCCCGACGCGGTATGTCTTAAGGTCTTCCTCAAGGAATGCGACAGCCTCTTTCATCTTCTTGTCGGCGGCTGTTACTATCTCGTTTGCTCTTGGTAACATAACTGATTGATTTAATTGGTTATACGTGTACAAGTGTCCCAACCTTCCCGCCTTCCAGAAGACGCGTAAGATTTCCCTTGCGGTTCATGTCGAATACGATTATCGGCATATTGCCTTCGCTGCAGAGCGCGAATGCCGTCTGATCCATCACTTTGAGGTGTCCTGCCATGGCCTCGTCAAATGTGAGCGAGTCATATTTGACCGCAGTCGGATCTTTCTCCGGGTCGGCCGTATAGACTCCGTCCACGCGGGTCCCCTTGAGCAATGCGTCTGCGCCTATTTCGAGCGCTCTCAAGGCTGCTCCGGAGTCGGTGGTGAAGAACGGATTGCCCGTGCCTCCGGCAATCAGCGCCACTCCGCCGGCTTCCATCAGCGCCACGGCGTCATCTCTCATATAATATTTGGCCACAGGCTCCATAGGCGTGGCTGTGAACACCCTGGCATCCACACCCTGTTCTTTTATGAACATTGACAGGGCCAGCGAATTGATGACAGTGGCGAGCATCCCCATCTTGTCTCCGTCCACGCGGTCGAACCCTCTGTCCGCACCCTGCAGCCCGCGGAATATGTTGCCTCCGCCATTGACTATTGCGATCTGAAGACCCGCCTTGGCCGCAGACGCGATCTCTTCGGCATAAGCCTGCAGGCTCTCCGTGTCAAGTCCTTTCCCTGCTGGTCCGCCCAGACTTTCTCCGCTCAACTTCAACAATACGCGCTTATACATATCAGATGCTATGAGGAATACGATTATTTGTTTTCATCCTTGTCCGAAGCCGCATGCCCTCCGGCACACCGTCTCTTCCAAAGCCGAAACCGCCATGAAAATCCGGCGCGAGATGAACTCGGGAGCCGTTTCAAAACAGCCTCTTAAGAAGAACAAAATTATCGAAATATTATGAAACTTGCAAGAAAGACCCTATCTTTGCCGCGATAAGAAGGCGTTTGGGCGACTTTTGACAGCGGATTCAAGCGGCTTCCGGACACTAATCGTGGTTTTTTAATCTCAATAGCTAAATGGCGAACGCATTCCATTACTCCATCGGGAGAAAGTTCATTCAGGCGGTCAGCGGAGCATTCCTCATCATTTTCCTGCTGCTGCATATGACCATCAATTTCTTTTCAGTAATCGATACATTCACCGGCGGTTGGGGTGAGAGCGACGGACTTTTCCAGCTCGGCTGCGATTTCATGGCCCTGCCGATTGTCACCATAATGGTGCCTGTTCTGGCTCTCGGCGTGCTGGTCCACATCATCTACGGATGCTACCTCACCTGGTACAATATCAAGGCCCGCGGCGGTTACAAGCGCTATGAGGTGTGCAGCAGGGCCAAGGCCGACTCCTGGTCCGCCAAGAACATGTTCGTTCTCGGCATCGTGATACTCGGCATTCTCTTTTTCCATCTGACTCATTTCTGGGCGAAGATGCAGCTTCTCGAGTTCTGCGGAAGCGAGGCTGAGAATCCTTACATCCTGCTTGAGAACACGTTCGGCAGCGTTGTGATATTGCTTATATACATCGTGTGGTTCTGCGCGGTATGGTTTCACCTCTGCCACGGTTTCTGGAGCATGTTCCAGACTGTAGGCTGGGACAATCAGGTGTGGATGAAGAGGCTCAAATGCATCGGCATCCTCGTTGCGACGGTTATCTGGTGCGGATTCACGGCAGTGGCAGTCAATGCATTCCTGCACGCAAGCGGAGTCCTCGCATAATCGGGCGTAACTGAATACGGCGTTTTAAGAAAAACAGAGAGGGAGCGGCCATTCCGGCAGCTCCCTCTGTTTGTCTTGCGAGGCTGACAAGAATCAATCGGACTTCCCGTAGCCCCTTGTGATCTGCAAATCACTTGTAGGAACATTGCAAAGTGATAGGATAGTGATCCGAAAGATACTTTATCCCCCAGTCCTCCGTGACGATGTGGTATCTGTCGGCTGACAGATTGCCCGCATAGAATATATGGTCGATGACGGATGATGTCTGTGAACCCCATCCGTTGTATGTCGTACCTGTGGTTTCGGTCGTCTTGGCCGTTGTCTTGGCGTCACTCATCGAGGTGCGGATAGGATCCAGCGCGACATCCGAAAGACCGATGTTGAAATCAGCCACGAGGAATATCGGGGACCCGCTCCTGGACAAGTCCGAAACTCCGGTCAGTTCCTTTATCTTCTTGATGCAAAGTGCCCCCGACTCCTTTCTCGCGACCGCGCTTACGTGATCGAAATGGGTTGCGAAGAAGAAGACCGTCTGATCGTTGTGCCACGTGTCCTTCAGCTTTGTCCATACCACGATCCGGCGGCAGGCGCTGTTCCAGGACGAATATGTTCCGCCCTCATTTTGGGCAGGGAGCTTGTCGGAAGGGTCGGCCAGCCAGAAGAAGCCTTTGTCCAGAAGCGTGAACCGCTCTTTCAGATATAGTATCCCGCATCCTTCGCCCGTGCCGCTGCTTACTCCTTTTCCGGTGTCGCGGTCTATGTCATAGTAGCCGTAGCTGTCGGACAGACTGTACGCTATGTCCTGGGACTGTGTCGGCTTGACTTCCTGCAGCCCGACAATGTCCAGCTTGGACTGGCGGATGAAGTTCATTGCCGGCCCTTTCCTGTCGGCCCACAGATACGGGTCTGTGGTGTTGTAGGTGCGGATATTGAACGAGCACACAAGAAGATTCGAGCTTTCCACTTTCTCTTCCGTTTCTTTGTCTTTGTCCTCATCCCCGCCTCCTACCTTATGGATCTCGGGGTCTTTCGTGCAGGCGAGCGCCCCGATGAACGCCGCCGACAGCAATAGAAATTTCAGTTTCATTGTATTGGAATGAGTATTTTTTTTGATTTGGACTGACCGGAAATCCGGACGCACTTCCGGTCAGTCCGTTCAATGGTCAATAGAGTACGCAAGTCTTTGAAGGGTTGCCGCCGAGCTGCGACCATGAATTGGCGTGTCCTGTCGCCGAGCCTCTGACTGCGAACAGCGTAGGCAATCCGTCTTTCATTCCGGTGCAGTAGATAGTGCCGTCAACGCTGATTGTCGGAGCCGAGCGCATATTTGTCGCAAGCTGGATTTCCGACACCCTCTTGCCGTCTTCAGGCGAGATCTTGACGAGTTTTCCGAGGGAGTAATCGTTGTAGTAGATGAATCCCTCGTTGTCCACTGCCGCCGAGCCGGAGATGTTGCCGTCGGCGAGAGATTCCCACTTGACCTTGCCCTCCGGGGAGATGGCCGTGACTCTTGCCTTCTCGGTATCGCTCACCTTGTTAGTTGTCGTGTAGATGGTCCCGTCCTCTCCAAGGACAACGCCGAGGCCGTCATATCTCGACACCTTTCCTGCTATCGATACAGCCCAGTCAGGCTCAAACGCCGTGGTGGCGTCCCTAACATAGCTCTTCGTGTCATAGCAATAGAGCACGCTCGTGCCGGATGACACCCTGTCTGTCCTTCTGAGATACAGGATATAGACTTTCCCGTCAGGGCCTACAGCCATCTGGCTGGATTCGCTGCTCTCGAGTATCGTGCTGTTGCAGTAGCCGAGCGCTTTGGAGTCTTGATTGTTGTTGTTCCCATAGTGAACCCACTTCCCGCTTTCGTTGAAGTAGATTCTGGAGCCGAATTTATCATTGCAGTGGGTGATGAAAGTGCCGCCCTTCAGGCCGACCGCTCCGCCGTAATTGCCTTGCTTTACATACAGCATTTGGGCGAACGAGCCGTCTTCCAAGTTGAAGACCTGCCCGTTGTCCTGATTGCCCCAGGCCGTCCAGATGTCAGGATAGTTAGCCTGTGTAGGATTGGCCTTCGTCGTCACGATCACGTGTCCCATGTCTTCCAGTATGACAGGGATTACGGCGATATAGCGCGCATTTCCGTAAGGGGTATACCAGTTCTCCTTTCCTTGCGGACTTATGGAATAGACGCCGGACTCGTAGGTGCCTACAACTTTCGCATCTCTCTCGTTGTAAGCCAGAGCGATGTAGATGTTGCCCTTGGAGTCTACCGAAGGCGTGCAGGCAGTGCTGGTCTTCGTGCCGTCAGTGCAGTATGCGCTTGGATTGTGCTTGGTGGCGTCAAATGTCCACAGCGCGTCACCGTCCTTGCTGAACGCTGCCAGATGATATCCGCTGGAGAAAGCATAGACCTGGCTTCCATCGGCGCTCACCGCAGGGGAGGTGAACTTGATCCATGCCTCCTTGTCGCTCTCATACGGCTTGTCCCACAGGAGTTCCAGACTGTAGACGCTCTTGTCCACATGTATGGTGACTGTCTTGGTGGTCTTCTTCTTCATGTTGTCGGTGACGGTGAGGCTGACCCGGATGTCTCCGAACTCCACGAATGTGAACTCCGGATTCCGCTCGTTGACAGAGGTGGAGCCGAACATCCATTCCCAGGCCACTATCTGCCCGTCAGGGTCGGAGGACTTGTCGGTGAACTGCACCTTGTCTCCGGCACGGAGTCCGCTTGTCGGCGTCCATGAAAAGTCCGCGACAGGAGCAGTGTTGGTGTCCTGTATCTTGACCGTCTTGACTTTGACAGCCGTCAGATTGCCCTCGTCGGACGTGACCGTGAGCTTGATTTCGAAGTCTCCGGTCTTGTCGAAGGAGATGGCTTTCTCGGGTTTGTGGCCCCACATCTTCTGTCCGTCCCATTCCCATTTGCTTGAGATGACATAGGCGTTCTCGGCGTAGGAAAGGTTGGTCAGTTGGATATCTTCATAGAGCTCATATACGTCCTTGTCGGTGGTGAAGTCCGCATATAGCGCCACTTTGTCGCTTTTGAGGCAGCCTGCCAGTATCGGCAACGATGCCGCGGCGGCGAGAACTCTGAATTTTATTCTGTTGTTCATAATGATCTCATTTAGTTGTTGCTACCAGCCGGGATTCTGCTTGAGATTGTTGTTTTTCAGGATCACCACTTCAGGTATCGGGTATATGTACATGTTGTCGTTCCAGACTCTTGAAATATTGTATCCGAGCCTGTATCCTCCGCCATCGACAGGGGTCACTGTCTGAGTGTTGTCGATGTGCATCGCAATGCTCTTGTACGTCCCGCTGTATGATGCGTCTTTGGTGATGAACACATCGTATTTCCCGTCACCGTTCAGATCCATCGGAGTATCCAGCTTCGGAATGTATATTCCGTCCCAAGCGGCTGTCTGCCACAGCTTTCCGCAAGCCCAGCGCTTCAGGTCTACGAGACGCAGCCCCTCGAGTATGAGCTCTATCTCGCGCTCTCTGCGCACCTCAAGTATCACAGGATCCGTCACGCCGGTGTAGATGGACGCCATATAAGGATCCGCAGTCCCCGGCTTCTTGTCCAGGCCTCCGGTGATGCCTGCACGGCTGCGCAACGCGCCGATGGTCTTCGCCCAGTCATCGTCCGAAAGTTCGCCAAGCTCCGCTTTCGCCTCCGCATAGTTCAGAAGCACTTCCGCATATCTTGCGAGAGGCACGTCATTGTAGTTCGTCCGTGCGTTGTCGAAGGATACGTCATCCATCACATATTTCGTGAACTGGTATCCGGTCAGGGAGAGCCCGGTCATATTTGCCGCAGTAGGCTCATACGTGCCGTCATTGTTCTTGCAGGTATAGTCCGCTCCTCGGATTGTCTGGTTCAGACGGTAGTCTCTACCGGTGGTCTCCTCAGCAAAGGTCTTGTAGCTCCCGTCAGCTTTCGTGTCGCTGTACGGGGTGCCGTCAAGGTTGAGATAAGTCTTTGCAAATGAATGTGTCATACTGAGGTGCGGCCCGTAGGTCGAGGAGTTGTAGTACCAGTTGGCCTCGCCGAGCTCCATCACAGGGTCGAGAGACAGCGCCAGCATCACCTCGGAGGTGACAGGATTGTCGCTTATGAAGAGATCCCTGTAGGCTCCGCGTCCGTCCTTCGTATATTTCTCCACTGTGGTATGGAGCGAATACGGACCTTTCCCGATGATTTCTCCGGCGGCCTCGGCGGCTTCCTTGTACAGTTCGTCCGCAGTGATCGTGCAACCTTCCAGATACTTGCTGCCGAATTCGCTTCCGCCGGCTGAATGATATTTCCTGAAGGAAGCTTCGAACAGGCAGAATCTTGACTTGAAGAACAGGGCCGTCCAGCGGTTTACCGTATTGGAATTGGCGGTTATGCCCGTTTCGGTGATATTCTCCGCAGCATAGTCGAGATCGGCGATGATGTTCTTGATGATGACATCCCTGCTGTCCTGAGTCTTGAACAGATCCTCGCTGTCGGGCTCCAGAGGTGCGTCATACCACGGCACGGCTCCGTACTGGACGAGTTTGTCGTAATACAGATACGCCCTGAACAGTCTCGCGATACCCGTATAGTTGTTGCGGATGGTCTCGCTGACCTTGGAGCTGTTGTTGTTCTTGATGAAATAGTTGACATTCCTGATGTTTCCCCAGCTCCAGGAAGTGGATGTGCTGGTGGTGTAGGCTCCCACCTCATAGGTCCCGGTGGAGTTCTTTGCGGCGTTGTCCATGGTGCCGTTGATCTTGTGGGCGCCGTCGTAATTCGGGAGAAGGTTGTAGAAACTGTTCGTGTAGGTCTTCAGACCAGTCTCCGAGCCGAAGACCATGTCTTTGCCCGCTTTCGCCTCAGGCTGCTCCGCAAGGTCGCAGGATATGACGCAGACGGTTGCGGCTGCGAGCATCAATGCTATGATATTCTTTTTCATACTGTCAAAGTTTTTTATGTTCGGTTTCATCTTTCCTGCGCTGTTAGAATGTGAGATTGATGCCGAAGCTGTATGAACGCATAGTAGGATAGTTGTAGCCGTCGCCGTTCGTGCTCAACACTGAATCTGTGCCGTAGATGTTGGCCGTGATATCGATGTCTCTGGTGTGCTTGTACATAGGCGACCAGGTCCAGAGGTTCTCACCAGAGAAGAATACGCTGATCTTCTTCATGTTTATGGCTTTTGTCCATTTGTCCGGGAAGGTGTAGGCCACCTGGATGTTCTTCAGCCTTATGTAGGATACGTCCATGAGGTATCTTGTGCAGGCGTTGTTGGTGCCTTGGTAGAAAGGAGCATAGTAGCCGGTGTATCTCGGGAGATAGGCATCCGGATTGTCCTCTGTCCAATAGTTGCCTATGTGCCACTTCGGCAGCTGGCCGTAAGGTCTGTTGTATTGGCCCCAGAGAGTGGAAGACTCTTTTGAAGGGTACCAGTCCTGCTTGCCTACGCCCTGGAAGAAAGCGCTCAATGCGATGCGGTTCCATTCGAAGTCGAAGCCGAAGCTGTAGATGTATCGCGGCTCATAGTTTCCGATGATCTTGCGGTCGCCCGGATTGTCCACGGTGTTGTCGCCTCTGTCGATGTAGCCGTTGCCGTTCAGGTCCTCATATTTGATGTCACCCGGGTACAGCTTGTAGGTCTTGGAAGTCTGCATGAGCGGGTTGTAATATTTCTGCCCGGCTTCCCTTGCCCTTGCCTCGGCGATGTCTATCTCTTCCTGGCTCTGCCACAGTCCGTTGGAGACGAATCCCCAGATCTCGCCCACTCTCATGCCTTCATAGTAACTTGAGTTGTAGGAGCTTGTGGAGAGAGACTTGGTGGAATTGTTGTATTTGTCGATGGTGGAGATGTAGTCGGCCAGCGAAGCCTTGACGGCATAGTTGAACGGCTTTCCGGCCAGCATGAAGCTGTCATTCCACTTGACGATGATTTCATAGCCGTTGGTGGTCATCTCGGCGTAGTTGCCTTTCGGCGAGCTTGCTCCGAACACGTCCGGGAGGGTAGGCCCTACGGTGTACATATCCAGAGTCTTCCTGCTGTACCAGTCTCCGTTGAACTGAAGTCTGCCGCTGAGGAAGCTGAGGTCGAGACCTGCATCCAGTGTCCTTGCCGTCTCCCACGTCAATGTTTCGGGGATAGGTGACGGAGCGCTGGTGTATCGCACTTTCGAGCCGTTGATGATCCTTCCGGTGGAGAAGCTGAAAGTCTCGTCATAGGCGTAGTTGCTCACGTTGCTGTTGCCGAGCGAGCCGTAAGACGCTCTGATCTTGATGTTGGTGATGGCGTTCTTGTCGACGTTGAACCAAGGCTCCTGCGTCAGTCTCCATCCTACGGACACCGAAGGGAAAAATGCCCATCTCTGGTTCTGAGGGAATTTGGAGCTGCCGTCATAACGTCCGTTCACTTCGATGAGGTACCTGTCGTCATAGGCGTAGTTCAATCTTGCGAAGACGCCGGCTGTGCGCCACTTGTACCAGTCTCCGGTGATGGACTTGTTGTCGATGCCCATGGCGAGGTTGATGTTGTCCACGTCCGGAGTCAGCAGGTCATCATTGTAGGCGTAGGTGTTCTTGTAGAACTCCTGCTCGTAGTTGTATCCGAGCAATGCCTTGAAATAGTGCTTCTTCGCGAAAGTGTCTTCATACTCGACGAATTCGTTGGTGGCGATGTAGCCGTAGTTGCGCAATGTCTCGCTCATATATGACTGCGTGCCGGAGATTGTCTCTATGGAGCCTTCATATCTTGAGAATTCGCTCCTCACTTTCTTCACCGTGGTGTTGAAGTCATAGTTCCTGTAGGTGAAGTCGGCGTTGAACCGGAGCTTGTCGTCCAGGAACTTGGCCTGAGCGCTGAAAGTGGTCTTCATCAGACGCTTGACATAGGTGCGGTTGCTGTTGCCATAGAGGTAGTCACCCACCGAATACACAGCCGAGTGGGTCATGGTTCCGTCCGGATTCCAGATAGGAGAGCAAGGGTGTCCCTCGTCCGCGATGTTCCTCCAGATGTTGCCGCCTCCTTCGCCGTAGGTCTGAGGCATGGTGTATTTGGTCCAGGAGATGTCGGTGTTGTTGGAAATCTTGAGCCAAGGCGTGATCTTGTAGCCCATCTTCATCCTGCTGTTGAGGATCTTGTAGGACTCCGGATTGGTCTGGGAGTCGAAGATTCCGTTGTTGTCGTAGTATCGGCCCGACACGTAGTAGTCAAACTTGTCGTCCGAGCCGGAGATGGACAGGTTGTGTGTCTGGCTGAAGAGATAGTCCTTGTAGATCATCCCTATGTAGTCTGTCCCTTTCGGATAATAGAGCCATCTGCCGGCAGTGCCTATGCTTCCGTCGCTTACGAGGACTTCATAGTTGCCTTCCTCCGCGCGCTTCTTGTACTCGGCGAGCCAGGCGGTGGAGAACTCCATCGTCTTGTTGATTCCGGAAGGATTGGAGAAATTGTAGTTGTAATAGGCTTTGTAGAAGTGCTCGGCCCAGGTGTAGCCGTCCGAGACATAGTCCGGGATGGTGGTAGGCTGCTCAAATGTGAAATTGGCCTGATACGTGACCGTAGGCTTCCCCGAGGTCGCTCCCTTGGTCGTGATGAGCACGACTCCGTATGGAGCTCTGGAACCGTAGATGGCTGACGATGCCGCATCCTTGAGTACGGACACGGACTCGATGTCGTTAGGGTTGAGCAGGCTCGGATCGCCCTCCACACCGTCGATGAGCACGAGCGCGCTGCCTCCCTGGCCGATGGATGTCGTTCCTCGGATGTTGTATGAAGGGGAGCTGTTCGGTCTTCCGTCGGTGAACTTGAGGTTGAGGTTAGGGACTTGTCCCTGAAGCATCTGTGAGATGTTGGCGTTGGCCCTGCCTTCAAAAGTCTCGGAGCCCACCTGGTCCACGGCGCCGGTCAGATTCGCTTTCTTCTGCGTGCCGTAGCCGACGACCACTATCTCGTTCAGAGCCAGGGAGTCGTCTTTCAAGATGACATTGAGATGCGCTCTGCCCGAGACGTGCACCTGCACATTTTCATAGCCTACGAAAGAGACTGTGAGCACATCGTCCGGATTTACATTGTTCAGGACAGCCACGCCGTCCGGGCCCGTAATCTGGCCGTTGGTTGTCCCTTTGACGATTACGCTGGCGCCTGGCATCGCGCCCGTCTTGTCCGAGACCTTGACTTTGACCGTCATCGGCTTGTCGGATGTCGAAGAATTCTGTGCGTACAAAATCGGAATACTCATAAGAAGCACCGCAGATGCCAGCAGCACTTTGAATAAAGGTTTCATACTGTGTTAGTTAGTGTTATAATGAGGTTAGTGATTGCACTCCGACTTGTGGAAAGGTAGCGAAATTATTTCGATTTACAACGTTTTAATATGAAAAAAAAGTTACAATTTGAAAATTTCGGGGGGGGGGGTGATTCTTACAAATTGTAAGAGCATTGCAGGGTTTTGCTACCGGAAAGAAAGACAGACGCCGGCGGCCGGGGCTCCGATTAAGAGGTACCGCACAAGAGAAGGGGGTCAAGGTGCCCTTAAATATAGAGAGGGAGACTAAAAAGTCCGTCGGCGTGACTAACAAGTCCCGTAAGGGACCGCACCGGATAGG
>CAVECU010000001.1:31912-55668 GCA_963614015.1 uncultured Eubacteriales bacterium | reverse complement strand
CGGCATTTCCGGACATATCGAGATCGCGGACAACACCGTCATCGGTGCGCAAGCCGGGGTCATCGGCAGCGTGAAGAAGACCGGACAGGTGCTTCTCGGCTCGCCGGCCATTCCGATCAAGAACTATATGCGCAGCTATGCCGTGTTCAAGCGTCAGGGCGCGGAGAAAGAATAAGACTGCGCGAAGCACGAATTATCATAAAACCGCTTCAGAATCAATGAAACAATATACTGTCGGGAAGGCCTGCCAATTTGAGGGAAAAGGACTTCATACGGGGAAATTTTCCAAAATGACGGTCAGTCCGGCTCCCGAGAATTCCGGGATCGTGTTTGTACGTGAGGGCGTCCGTGTCAGAGCCCTTGCGGAGAACGTGTCCAGCACGGCGAGAAGCACGACGCTGACGGAAAACGGAGCGTCGGTGATGACCGTCGAGCATATAATGTCAGCCCTCACGGGAACGGGTATCGACAATGCCGTGATAGAACTCACCGGAGACGAGGTGCCTATCCTGGACGGCAGCGCATTGCCTTACATCAAGGCTTTCAGCGAGGCCGGGAGAGAGGAGCAGTCGGCGGACAGGGTCTGTCTGGACATTCCGGAGGCTGTCGAGCTCAAGGATGAGAAATCGGGCTCATGGATCAGGATCGAGCCTTCGGACGCCCCGTCGTTTGACATCACGGTGGATTTCAACTCCGCCGTTCTCGGTGTGCAGACGGCGCATTGGGACGCGGCCGTGGACTATGCCGGGGAGATAGCCCCGTGCAGGACATTCGTATTCTTCCACGAGATAGAATATCTGTTCGCCAACAATCTCATCAAAGGCGGTGACGTGGACAATGCCATCGTCATCGTGGAACATCCCGTGAAGCCAGAGCAGCTGCAGCGGATGGAGCAGCTTTTCAATCTGCCGGGGCTGAAGGTCCTCGACAGCGGCTACCTCAGCAATCTGCAGCTCCATTTCCCGAACGAATGCGGGAGGCACAAGCTTCTGGACCTCATAGGGGATATGAGGCTCTCCGGAGGATATCTCAATGCCCATGTGACGGCGTTCAAGCCGGGGCATACCATCAATACCAATATGGCAAAGGAAGTCCGCAGACTTCTGGCCTCTAAAAAATAAACAGAATATGAATAAAATTCATCCTTTGGCTTCCGTCAGCCCGCAGGCTGAACTTGGAGACAATATCGAGATCGGCCCATACGCTTTTGTGGATGCAAATGTGAAGATCGGTGACGGCTGCAAGATTTATCCGCACGCTGTCATCTTCCCTTATGTGACTCTCGGCAAGAACTGCTCGGTGTTCCCGGGCGCGGTGGTCGGGGCTGTACCCCAGGACCTGAAGTTCGACGGCGAGGTGACTTATGTGGAGATCGGTGACAATGTGACCATCCGCGAGTGCGTGACCATCAACCGGGGCACGAAAGCGAGCGGCAAATGTGTCACCAAAGTGGGCAGCAACACGCTTGTGATGTCATACGTCCACGTGGCCCACGACTGCTGCATCGGCGAGCATTGCATCCTTGTAAGTTATGTGGGACTTGCCGGCGAGACCCAGGTGGATGACTGGGCCATTGTAGGCGGCGGCGCCAAGGCTCATCAGTTCACCAAGATAGGCTGCCACGCCATGGTGGGCGGAATGTCCAAGATCAACAAGGATGTCCCTCCGTATGTGCTTTGCGGCCGCGACCCGATCAGCTATGCCGGCGTCAATATCGTAGGCCTGCGCAGAAGGGGATTCTCCTCCGATGTAGTGAGGAACATCAAGGACATCTATGACACCATCTATTTCCAGGGATACAACATCACGGACGGCTGTGCAAAGGTTGAGGCCGGATTCCCTGATTCCGTTGAGAAAGAGACTATTCTGAACTTTATCAGAAGCTCCAAGAGGGGTATCATCAGGGCCAGCAACCCCGGAGAGAAAGGCGAGATAGACTAAGCTGCCGTGGTACTGCTCGAAACAGCGTTTTTCCCGCCGGTATCGTATTTTGCAGCGATAGCTGAAGACTTCACCCTGTCGGAAGACGGGGTGAAATCGTTTGTGCCCGCCGGTGTCCGGATAGAGGCCTGCGAGACGTACCAGAAGCAGAGCTACCGCAACAGATGCCGCATCTACGCCGCCGGTGGGCCGCAGAATCTCAACGTTCCGGTCGTCCACGAGGGCGGGACAAGCTCATTGCCCATAAGGGAGATACGCATCGACTATTCCACGCCCTGGCTCATGAGGATGAAGCGCGCCGTTGTCTCAGCCTATGAGACTTCCGCCTGGTTTGACTACTACAAGGACGATGTGTTCTCCATTATGGACGGGAGGCCGGAGCGTCTGTTTGATCTAAATATGGAGCTTCTGCGTTTTTTTCTGAAGAAGACGGGGATCCCTGCGGACATCTGTCTGACAGACAGTTACCGCAGAGCGGGGGAGGACGTTCCCGGCCAATGTGACCTGCGCGGAGTGATCCATCCCAAGCGTCCCAACGGCATATTGGCCCGTGCGGGACTGGAAAAGCCGTACTTCCAGGTCTTTGCCGGAAAGCACGGCTTTGTGCCGGATCTCTCGATAATGGATCTTCTGTTCAACGAAGGCCCCGAGTCGATATCTTACCTCAAGAGGCTGTAGACGGAAACGGCTTCCGGGGAGGCTGCCTTTTCCGGGACAGCTTCCTAGAATCTGAATCCCAATGTCAGGGTCACGTCCCAGAGCTTCAGCTTGCTCCGTATCTCCGGAGTGTAGGCGGAAATGTTGCCGCTGCCGTCATAGATGTAGTCGTCGTAAGGATAGATATATTCATACGGATACACTGTGTCCCTGACGCTGAAGTCGGCATAGAAAGACTTGCCGGAATCATATCCGAGACCTGCCGAGAATGCTTTGCGCAGCGCTTTCGGAGTCGTTTTCTGTCCGTAGTCATTGTAATATCTGTCGGCCGATGTGGTGAGATTGTATCCCGCCCTGACCGCGAGAAGAGGCGTCGGCTTGAACTCCGCACCTATCCTGAGCTGGTGGCTCGGACCGAAACCGCTCCGGATGGAAGAGTTGACATCGTCGAATGCGCTGTTGTCGTTGGTCTCGCTCTCGCTGAACTTCATCGTGCTGTAGTCGCACATCTCATAGTCCACGCTTATCAGACCGTACCGTCCGGTATATGCCGCACCGACATTGAACCGGTATGGTGACCGGAGCCTGTATTCATATTCGCCGCGCGGCGATGTCTCGGAGGCGTTGTAGCCGGAATTGCTGAAATAGGTGTCGCCGGCGTGCTGATAATGCTCCCTGATGAGAGTGGCGGTCGGCGTCTGGATCGCGGCTCCGAAGCGGAAGCCGCCGCCCGGTGCGAGGATGAATCCCACTTTGGCATAGATGCCTACGGCTGAAGCATCATAGGCATATCTGTATCTCAATGAGTTGAAATAAGTGGTCGCACCCCCGTCGAACTCGATTCCGAAGGAGTTCGGATCTACGGCCGTCTCCTTGAAATACTGGTTCATCGAGTAGTCCATGCTCAGGATTCCGATATTGGCGCCGACGTAGAAGATGTCCGAATAGTTCAGACCCAGATTGAGGGCCATATCATATTTGTTGCCTCTCGCCTGTCTGCCGTACTTCTGGTCGATCGCATCGGCGAGCTTGATGGTGCCGTCATCAAACTTCGCCTCGGTGACTCCGATATAGTCGGTGTCGGAAGATCCGAATCCCGCGACCATTCCGGACTTGAACCCCGTGACATAGAGCCAGTCGATGGTGTTGTATGCCGAGCCGGAATTCAGGTTGTCGTACGGGATGCCTGTCATCCGGCTTGCCAGCGAGCCTGCCATCGTGGTGGACGTGTTGCGGCCGCCCGATGTGACGTCGTCAAGGAAATTGGAAGTGGCGTTGGCCACGAATCCCACGGACACATTCTTCAGGCCGTATTTGCTGCCCGTGTCGTAGTTAAGGACAAATCCGATGTTCGGAATGGTGAACCTTGTGGATGAGCTGTAATACGACGGGCCGAATCCGCCTTCCGCCGTGCCTGGCATGGCGTCATACCACGACCTCGCCGATGCTATGCTGATGTTCGGCGTGATCGTCAGCTGCGAATAGCTGTTGACGGCTGAAGCGGCGGGATTGATGGTGACGGAGCCGAGGTCTCCGCCCAATGCGGTGAACGCGTTGCCCATGGCTATAGTCCTCGCAGTGCCGTAATAGTTGTTCTCGCTGAACTTGAACGCATCGCGGGCTGTCTGGGCGGAAGCCGCCGCAACCATTGCCGCAAATGCGGTTATTGTGAAAATGAACTTTCTCATGACTTGGGGAAATTGTTTTGAAATAGCCTATCTCCTGCGCATTCCGCCGGCGGAGCCGCCCGAGCCTCCTGAAGACCCGGAGCCGCCCGAGTATCCTCCTCCGCTGCGGCCGCCTATGGAACCGCTGCTTCTGTAGGTGCTGCCTGTGCCGGAGCTTCTGTAGGACGACGAGCTCTCAGACGACCTGTAAGTGGAGCTGCTGCCGGAGCTGCGGTAAGATGAACTGCTGCCGGAGCTCCTGTAGGACGAGTTCCCGGAACTTCTGTAAGAGGCGCCGCTTCCGACAGATGCGCTGCTTGAGGAAGAGCTGCCCGCCGGTCTGCGGTAGATGGATGATGAGCCGGTCGCCTGTCTGCCGGACACCGCTGAAGACCGGCTGCTGACGGCGCTGCCTGACTGCCTTGAGTATGTGCCGGTCGTCCCGCTTTGCGCGCTTGTCTGTCCCGACTGACGGACCACGTTGCCGATGGCACCCCTTATGCCGGATGTCGAGCCCTGTGTCCTGGCGCCCGATGATGCTCCGATTGTGTTGTCGGACATGGAAGTCCGCCTGACGGAGCTCAATGTGCTTCCGGAGACTCTTCTTGCGGAGCCGGACGACTGCTGTGCCGTGCCGGGAGATGCGCTGCCGGAGACTCTCCTGGCCGCGCTTGCGGATGCCGAGCCTGCAGTCCGTCTGACGGAGCCGGAGCCTGCATTTGACACGGACTGGGCCGTGCCTGCGGCGGATCTTCTCGCCCCGCTTGACATCTGTGATCCTGTGCCCCTGCGTACATTGCTTGAGAGTACGCCCATCCCGTCTCTGTGAGCGGAACCGGAGATCTCCGCACGTGAGCCCCAATGTGCCCGGCCGCCGAAGAATCTTCCGTCGTCATGCCATCCGAAGCCGCCGTGATGAGGATGATGCCAAGGCGAGTGCCAAGGGCGGCAGCCCCAGTATGAGCCTCCCCACATCCAAGGGTCGTCCCAATACAGGAAGCCTCCGTACCAAGGATCCCTCCAATGCCAATAGTCCCAGTACCACGAGTCCCAATATATCCCGGAATAGAACCAAGGCCCCCGCCCCCAGTACCACGATGACAGGTACGGGCTTCTCCAGCCGACACCGTAGAGGCCCGGCCAGTAGGAAGACAGGTAATCCGGATAAAAGCCTTCCGGATACAGGGAATATGCAGTGGAATTGGTGACTGTCACCACCGTGGAATTGTCAGCCTTGCTGAACTTCAGTGTGGTGGTCGTATTTTCGGGGACGTAGAGAGTGTCGGTCTCCCCGGCTTTGAGGAAAATGCGGGACTCTTCCGTCTCCTTTATCAGATTGTTTGTGCGCATTTGCGAGGCTGCAAGGCTCTCGCCGGTCGTGGTCTTAGCAGGTCTGCCGTAGATGCCGTCCTGGAACCGTGATGAGGACGCATACTGTGCCGAGGTGCCGCATGCCGCAAGTGACAGCGCAGCTCCGAGCCACAGGAAGATTTTCGTTTTCATAATCGGACCTCCTATTTTTGGAAGCTGTCTCTGAAATCGGGGAATCATTTTGGACAGCTTCTTTATAAAAAACTTGTATCTTTGTACCCCGTTTGGAAAGGGGGTGCCCCGGGGAGGGGGCAGTGCAATTTTCGTACCCGCACCCCGCCGATGCAAAATTAAGAATAATCGATAATATACAATTTATTCACATACAGTCAAAATGGCAGATCAGATAACTAAGAGATCCGTTAATTACTCGCAGTGGTACAATGACTTGGTAGTCAAGGCGGATCTTGCCGAGCAGTCTCCGGTGAGAGGATGCATGGTGATAAAACCTTACGGATATGCGATCTGGGAGAAGATGCAGCACATCCTGGACACCAAATTCAAGCAGACAGGAGCGGTGAACGCATATTTCCCGCTGTTCATCCCCAAATCGTTCTTCAGCCGCGAGGCGGAGCATGTGGCCGGATTTGCAAAGGAATGCGCAGTGGTGACTCATCACAGGCTGATGAATGACCCCGCAGGCAACGGCGTGGTGGTGGATCCGTCATCGAAGCTGGAAGAGGAACTTATCGTCAGGCCTACATCCGAGACCATAATCTGGAGCACCTACAAGAACTGGATCAAGTCCTGGCGCGATCTGCCTGTCATGTGCAACCAGTGGGCGAATGTCGTCCGTTGGGAGATGCGCACTCGCCTGTTCCTCCGTACTGCGGAGTTCCTCTGGCAGGAAGGCCATACGGCTCATGCCACGGCTCAGGAAGCCATTGAGGAGGCTGAGCGGATGGTGAATGTCTATGCCGACTTCGCCAGGAACTATCTCGCCCTGCCTGTCATCGTGGGCCACAAGAGCCCGAACGAGCGCTTCGCAGGTGCGCTTGATACTCTTACCATCGAGGCTATGATGCAGGACGGCAAGGCCTTGCAGTCCGGAACGTCGCATTTCCTCGGTCAGAATTTCGCCAAGTCGTTCGATGTCCAGTATGCCGACAAGGATGGCAAGTTGCAATATGTCTGGGCTACGTCCTGGGGCCTTTCCACCCGTATGATGGGCGCCCTGGTGATGGCTCACGGCGATGACAACGGTCTGGTGATACCTCCTGCACTGGCTCCTATAGAAGTGGTGATGGTGCCTATCTACAAGTCGGATGAGGGACATGCCGCAGTTCTGGAGAAATTGAATATGATCAAGTCCGCTCTCCAGGATGCGGGACATACTGTCAGGATCGATGACAGGGACACGTTGAGACCGGGATTCAAATTCGCCGAGTGGGAGCTCAAGGGCGTGCCTGTACGGCTTGCGCTGGGCGAGAGGGACCTGCAGAATGACACTGTGGAGGTCCACCGGCGTGACACGTTGGAGAAGAATACCGTATCGCTTGAAGGCATCGACAGATATATAGGAGACCTTCTTGCCGACATTCAGAGGAACATATATCAGAAAGCATTGGACTTCAGAGCTTCCAGAGTGCAGAAGTGTGACTCGTGGGATGAATTCAAGGAGAAGATCCAGCAGGGCTATTTCCTCCTCTGCCACTGGGACGGGACTGCAGAGACCGAGCAGAAGATCAAGGATGAGACCAAGGCTACCATCAGGTGCATCCCTGTGGATAGTTTCGTCTGTCAGGAAGAGGGGAGGGACATCTACTCGGGCAAGCCGTCCAAGGAGAGGGTCGTATTCGCCATCTCCTATTAGCGCAAGCCCTGCCGTGCCCGTCAGGCGCATGATAAAGAGGGATTATTTCAGAATATCTTCCAAATTACAGATTACCGGATATGGATATGAAACGGCTTATATCTTGCCTGTTGCTGTGGGCGGCTGCCGCCATGGCGTCGTATGCGCAGGATGTCACTGATACTCAGAAAGCTGCCGAGGAGGCCGCCAAGGCATTCGCCAATGCACCGAAAGCGGAGACGGCGGCGCCGAAGCCGAGATATTGGACCAATTCGCTTCTGACCAAGGTGGACTTCACGCAGACCAACTTGACCAGCTGGGCGGCCGGCGGCTACAACAATGTGACGCTCAAGTCATTCATCGACGCCAATGCCAATTACAAGAAGGACGACCTCTTCTTCAACAACCGTCTCCAGCTGGACTACGGATTCCTCTATTCGGCGGACAAGCCGTTCATACAGAAGAGCGACGACAGGATCTATTACGAGGGCAAGTTCGGATACAAGGCCACATCGAAGTTGAACTATTCCGCGCAGTTCAGTTTCAAGTCACAGTTCACCAACAGCTACAATTACCCTGTCCCGAATGTGGAAGAGGGTGAGCCTGCGAAGTCGGACTGGATGGCCTGCAGGACGCTGAAGTCGGGTCTGCTGTCTCCTGCCTATACTAATGTGGCGCTCGGTATTGACTGGGTGCCGACCAAGTGGCTGACAGTCAATATGGCGCCTCTCACGGGAGGTTTCGTGGTAGTGACCGATGACGCGTTGCGCAAGACCTACGGAATGCACCGCAAGACCGCTTACAAGGATGTGTCGGAGTTCCCTGACGGTGAAGGGGCGGGGAAATATTACCGTCCGGCGAGATTCGAGTTCGGTGCGCAGCTCAAGATAGACGGCAAGCTCCAGATCAACAACAACTTCAAATACACCTCGCAGCTTGTCCTGTTTTCGGACTATCTGGACAATCCGCAGAATATGCGAGTGAACTGGGACAACCGCTTCGACTGGAAGATAGCCAAGTATTTCTCGCTGACGCTTACCACGAACCTCATCTACGATGACAAAGTCCTGGTCAAGACGGAGAAGTATCCGGAGGGGAAGAAATTCATCCAGTTCAAGGAATCGCTGGCGTTCGGATTCTCATATACGATAGCAAGCCGCAAGAAATAGTGTCTCAGATGTCAGGAGCGCAGATGCAGAGACGATTTGACAAGATTATCGAAGGGCTGCTTCCCGCCGGGGAGACAGCCCTTCTTGCAGTAAGCGGCGGTGTGGACTCCATGTGTATGGCGGAGCTGTTCGCCCGAGCCACGCCGGAGCGTGGATTCGCCGTCGCCCACTGCAACTTTCATCTCCGGGGGGCGGAAAGCGACGCTGATGAGCTTCTTGTGCGGAATTGGGCGGCTGCGCACGGCGTGCGGTTCCACAAGGCCGATTTCGATACATTGTCTTATGCGGAAGAGCACTCCATAAGTGTGGAGATGGCGGCGCGCGAGTTGCGCTACGATTTCTTCGCCTCCCTGTGCGTGGAAAACGGCTACCGGGCCGCAGTCGTGGCCCACAATGCCAACGACAATGCGGAGACACTGATGCTCAATCTTCTGCGGGGCACCGGACTGAAAGGCCTTGCAGGGATGCGCCAATGCTCCGTAATCCCGGTCACATCCGGCCGTCCGGCGGGTGTGCGGCTGCTCCGGCCCCTGCTCGCGTTCACGAGGGCGGAGATAGAAGAATATGCCGAGGCAATCGGGCTTGAGTGGCGGGAAGATCATACCAACGCGGAGACCGTGTATAAGCGCAACCGCATAAGACACAATGTGTTCCCTGTGTTCGAGGATATCAATCCGTCGTTCCTGCGGACGTTTTCCCGGGAGATGTCGATATTTTCGGAGGCAGGTGACATCGCCGAAGACTATTTTGCGGACGCCAAGGGCAGGGTGTGCATTGAGCCTTGCGGGGGCGAATTGATGAGGGTGGATACGGCGGCTCTCAGGCGGGAAAAGCATTGGCGCTATGTTCTGTTCAGACTGCTTGAGCCGTTCGGATTCCGAGGGGCGATGCTGGAGTCTCTGTGCGGTTTGATGGAGGGCGGCACATATTCCGGTCACATGCTGGAGACCTCGGGATACAGGCTGGTGACGGCGCCGGGAAGATTCTCCGTGACGGCGTGTGGAGTGCGGAGAAGATCCGGACTCCCGGAGCCGCTGGCAGTCAGCGAAAACACCTGCTGCAGCATTGTGCGGACCGCCGGAATATACGAATTTGACGGCCGCCGTATGGAAGTGAGATGCGAGCCTGTGGAGAGTCGGACGGCTCCAATCGCATCAGGAGCGGAAGCCGGGCGCGTGAGGGTTGTGGATAATCCGGAGGAGTATGCCGGACCGGTGCGGAAGGCCAGGGCTCTGTCCGCCGAAGGCGCGATTGCGGCGGATGCCGGGGCGCTGAAGTATCCGTTCCTCCTCAGGGGTTGGCGCAGCGGCGACTGGATGCGTCCTATCGGCCTCAGGGGCCGAAAGAAGCTGAGTGACCTCTTTACGGGACTCGGACTGGATGCTTCGGAGAAAGCGGCGGCTCTGGTAGTCGTGCTCCCCGCGCTTGTCGGGGATGATAAAAGTTCTGCCGGAGAACATGTCGCGGCTGTGTGCGGCTATGCTTCCGGCAGATTCTTCTCCCGAGTGGATGAGTCAGTGAAAGTGACTGAAGGCTCGGAAAGGATTGTTTCGTTATTTTACAATATAGACGAACGGCATTCTGGCGAAGATGTGGCAGGATGAAGCGCTGTTCCAGTCTCTGTAGGCTCTCTCCACCGACTCGAACGGCGTGCCGGCCAGTTTTGCGGATGACCCTGTGAAGGCCTCAAGAAGCATTTCCAGAGTGGTCTGCGGCTTCGGATATGATACGATCTGCCAAGATGACAAGTCCGCATCGGAGTCTCCCGCCGCGATCGCCGCATATTTCACGGCATCTGTCAATGTGCCCAGCTCATCCACAAGGCCTATCTTCAAGGCGTCGGAGCCGGTCCATACACGTCCCTGCGCTATCTCGTCGACATCCTCGGTGCTCATTCCGCGGCCCTCTGACACGTTCTTCAGGAAGGCTTCGTAGATATTGTCCACGGATCTCTGCATGAAATCATATTCCTGCTTGTCGAATGGCCTCATCATCGAATACATGTCCGAGTGGCGGCTTGAGCCTACCGTGGTGATATTGACGTGGAATATGTCTTTGGCAGTCTTGCTCAGGTCCGGTACCATGCTGAATACTCCGATGGAGCCTGTAAGCGTGGACGGAGATGAGAAGATCTTGTCGCAGCTGTTGGAAATCCAATATCCGCCGGATGCGGCATAGTCTCCGTAGGAAGCGATCACCGGCTTGTCCTTGCGGAGAAGGTCGATTTCGGTCTTGATCTTTTCCGATGCGAGCACGCTTCCGCCGGGAGATGCCACCCTCAAGACCACGGCCTCGACCGTGGAGTCGGCCCTTACGCCTGCTATGACCTCGGCGAATCTGTCTCCGGCGACCTGCTGCTTGCCGTCTCCGTCCACTATCTCACCTTCGGCGAAGATGATGGCGATCTTTTTTGCCGAAGCGGATACCGCAGCCGACTTTACCGCTTTCACGGCAACATAGTCCTCGAACGGAATCATCTGCACATCATTGTAGCTGTCTTTCCCTGCGAGCGTGGCGATCTTGGCCTTGAGCTCTTCCTTGCTGAGAAGCTCATCTGCAAGGTGATTGCTGAGGAAATCCTCCGGAGTGTTCAGTTTCAGCTCGTCAATCATCTCCGTGAACTGCTCCGCACTCAGGCTGCGGCTCTCGCAGATGCGCGCCGACAGATTGTCCCACAGGGAGCCTATCATCTCGCGGGTCTGCTCCAGATTAGCTTCGCTCGGGCTGCTCTTGATGAACATCTCTCCGGCGGACTTGTATTTGCCGTGGCGGATGAGCTGCACATTGACACCGAACTTGTCCAGAATGTCCTTGAGGAAGATCATCTGCGTGCCGACTCCGGTCATCATTGTCGTGCCGCCCTGATAGCTGCCCATATAGACTTTGTCCGCCACCGAAGCGAGGAAATAGCTGCCTGTCGTTGGGTTTTCGATATAGGAGATCACGGCTTTGCCGCTTTTTCTGAATTCGGCCAGGGCCGCTCTCAACTCCTCCGCCTGGGCGAGTCCTGAAGAGAGTCCGTCGCTCTTCACATAGGTATATTGTACGGCAGGATCTTCCGCAGCCTGCCTGATGGCGGTGACGGCATCCCACAGGCCTATGACTGGGGAGTTGTCACCTTGGATGGCAGCCACAGGGTCGGTTTCCCTGCCCTGCTCGGCGATGTTGATCTTCGAAAAATCAATCTTCAGCACACCTGTGCGGGGCAGTACCGGAGTGCTGCTTCCAAGTGCCGCGAGGGAGCCGACGGCTCCGAAAAACAGGAACAATCCTGCGATGCTCATGATGAACAGGCCGCACATCACGGCGAGTGTCATCTTAACGAAATCTTTCATATTATGCGTTATACAATTTCAAAACCGTTTCTCATGCCGTCAGAAACGTCCTTGTGCCGGACTGGCCGCGTGAGGGTGACGGGGCAGGACATTTGCGGAACGCCCATCTTCACAAAGGTAGAAATTATATGCGACAATAGCCGATTTTTTTGCTAATTTTGCGGAATTTTGAAACAACGTGATCTGAAAATAAAGCTATGGCACAGAGACCATCCATCCCGAAGGGGACCAGAGATTTCGGACAGGAGGAAATGGCCGGAAGGAACTATATATTCGATACCATACGGTCTGTTTACAGAACATACGGCTATGTGCAGATAGAGACTCCGGCGATGGAGAATTTGTCCACTCTGCTCGGCAAATACGGTGACGAAGGCGACAAGCTGCTGTTCCGCATTCTCAACAGCGGAGATGCGTTTGCCGGTGTGGACACGGATGCTTTCCGGAACGAAGACGGTACTGTCAGCAGCAGCCGTCTGTCCATGCAGGTGTGCGAGAAAGGGCTCAGGTATGACCTGACAGTCCCGTTCGCAAGATATGTTGTCCAGCATCAGAATGAGATAGCATTCCCGTTCAGGAGATTCCAGATACAGCCGGTATGGAGGGCCGACAGGCCGCAGAAAGGACGCTACCGCGAGTTCTATCAGTGCGACGCCGATGTGATCGGAAGCACTTCGCAGATCAGCGAGCTTGAGCTTGTCCAGATCATCGACAGAGTGTTCCGGCTTCTGGACATCAATGTCGCCATCAAGATCAACAACCGCAAAGTGCTCACGGGTCTGGCCGAGATCGCCGGTTTCCCGGACAAGGTGACGGACATAACGGTGGCTATCGACAAACTCGACAAGATAGGTCTGGATGCCGTGAAGGCGGAGATGCTGGAGCGGGGGCTGAACGACAATGCGGTACGGGTCATAGAGCCTGTTCTGTCCATGGAAGGCGCGGTGGATGAGAAGATTGCGGTGATGCGGGGACTGATGAGGGGTGACTCCGCTTCGGGCATAGTATCGGAGGAGGGTCTGAAGGGACTTGACGAGCTTGAAGAGCTGTTCGGGCTTATCTCCGCCGCCGGAATCGCGCAGAAAGTGGAGCTGGATCTGTCTCTTGCCAGGGGACTGAACTACTATACAGGAGCCATCTTCGAAGTCAAGGCTCTGGACTATGCGATAGGAAGCATCTGCGGAGGCGGCCGTTATGACAATCTTACCGGGATCTTCGGACTCCCGGGGATGTCGGGGGTCGGCATATCGTTCGGCGCCGACAGGATCTATGATGTCCTGAAAGGACTTGACAAATTTCCCAAAGGGATCGCCGGCTCGGCGAGAGTGCTGTTTGCCAATATGGATGAATCGGCATTACCGTATATCGTGCCGATAGTCAAGATGTTGAGAGAATCTGGCGTGGCGTGTGAGATATATCCGGACAAGACCAAGCTGAAGAAGCAGTTTGACTATGCCGACAAGAAGGGCATTCCGTTCGTGTCCATCAACGGTAGCGATGAGGCTCTGGGCGGCAAGATCAATGTCAAGAACCTTGCTACCGGGGAGCAGAAGTCATTCGACAAAGATGATGTGGCCGCCATTGCCGGCTTTCTGGAGATTTAAGAGTCATAATATGAACTGCAATTCCGCCGCTTCCTGCGCGGGAGGAAGCCGCAGGGCCGAGATGGTCTGGGGCTATGCCGCAGGACTTATCGCCGGTGTCACTTACGGGTTGAACCCGCTTTTCGCCAAGCCTCTTCTGCAATCGGGGGTCTCGGTGGACACGATGTTGTCCATCCGCTATCTTCTGGCCGTTGCAATCCTCGGAGTGTGGCTGCTTCTGCGCCGGGAGCCGTTCCGTATCAATGGTGCGCAGGCTGTCCGCCTGTCCATTCTCGGTCTGCTTTTCGGGTTGAGCAGCATGCTGCTGTTTGTCTCATACAACTACATCCCTGCGGGGCTGGCGACTACGATAGTGTTCCTGTATCCGGTACTTGTAGCGCTGATAATGGTGTTTCTCAAAGTCTATCCCACCTGGCAGGTCTGGGTGTCCATCATCTTGACTTTCACGGGGGTGATCGTGCTCAGCCGTCCGTCCGGAAGCGTGTCTCTCAATGTCACGGGCCTGCTGCTCGCAGGCGGCTCCGCACTGTCGTATGCCTTGTATCTTGTGATCGTGAACCGCAGCCGCCGTCTCCGGTCCGTGTCGAGTCACGTGCTCACTTTCTATGCGCTTCTGATAGGTTCAGTCCTGTTCGTGGCGCACAATGCCGTGACCGGCGGAGATTTCATGGCTGGTGTCCGCGGATGGAGCTGCTGGGCTGATCTTGTCGGGCTCGCCGTGCTGCCGACTATCGTGTCATTGCTTTCTTTGGCAATAGCCACCAGGATAATAGGGGCTACGAAGACTTCCGTGCTCGGGGTGTCCGAGCCTGTCACGGCCATAACCGTGGGGACGCTTGTTTTCGGGGAGTCGCTTACGCTCAATGTCGTAGTCGGCATCGTGATCACGATTGCCGCAGTCACATTCATGGTCGTGACGTCCCGCAACAGCTGAAAGACCGGAGTCCCGGTCCGCTGACGGGCGGGTTGTATCCAGAAGTTTTTGTCCACAATCTTTCGGACACCTTAACCCCCGCAGCTGAGGCTGCGTCCCCTATTAGGGGTGCTATGCGAAAGAGGGAAAAGCCTTGAACAGGGTCAAAAGAGAAATCAATTCGTCTTTCAGACCATTTCGTACAAAATTTTTCATCTCACCTTCGGTAAGCTCGCCCCAACCGCTAATCAACCTCTTTTCCGAAATATTCCGTACACTTGCGATGCATTTGTCCAGGTATGCTTCAATGGACATTCCCATCCGGGATTCCACGATTTCTCTATTGACAGGTGTTCTTTCTTTTAGGAAGAACCAGCAGTCGAAGACATCTCGGCCGGTAATCTCCGTCCGATCAAGGAGTGCGCACAACTTGTGGGCGAACATATCCTCCTTTACCATAACACGCATTAGGAGTCCGAGATAATTCCGGATTTCATAGTGATTGTCATACAGGCGGTTGGATATTTCAATCTTGAGCTTTCTCTCGCCGATGCCATAATCCAACACTATGATGATACCATAGTGCTTGATGGCCTCATCGTGAATTTTGCCATATTCCAGGACAATCTCACGTACGCGCTCATAAACCTCTGTCTCCTTCTCCGGTTCCAGCAGGTTGAAGTCCAGATCTGTCGAGAAGCGGGGCAGATTATGAAAGAACATAGTGGCGGTACCGCCCTTGAACGCCAATACGGACGAAAGCAGCGCATCGGAGAAGATGTCCTTCAGCAGCTGTAACATAAAGAATTTATGTCTGTTCGTGTCCATCATCCGAGAATTTTGGAAGCCCTCTGCCAGAGTGTTTTACTGCTGTATATGGGAAGGAGAGACAACACTTTCTGTTTGTCAAGAGATGAAGGATTGTCGAAATAGTAATTGCTGTCAAGATACAGTGTATCCAAGAATGCTCTTTCCGGAGAAGCTATATTGACATTTTCTTCGCGAATGATGCCTGACGTATCAATCAGGATTTCACCCTTGATTTTCCGATACCGGTACACCTTGCCGTTGATTTCGACACTTCTGGACAAATTTCCCACAGAAGTAATCTCTTCGCCGTACTGGAAAATGATCCCGGCCCGCTGCAGCACATATTCCAAAGAGATGTAGGATGGCGTGTAGAGGAGGCAGGCAAGTTCTTTTTCGTCATAACCCGGCTTGGCGTAAATCCCCTTCCGTGGATTGAGGATTTCGTCTTTCCTGACATAGCCGTTCATCCTGTTCTTCACCGCATCACGATTCTGCCCCTGACCATAGGCCATGGCGATCCCTTGCACGGTGAAGACACTGGCTTTGTCTTTGTAAAGGTCTAGAAGAAGTTGATTTCGTAAACTCATAGTGATGCCGAGAATTACTTTTGGTTCACAAAAATACTAAAAGAGATTAAAACCGGCAATATTTCATCACGTCTTTCACGGTCTTGCGGCCGTCCGCTGATGCGGATTGTGTGCTAGCCCAGAAGTGCGGAGGCGTCTTGTACCGACAGGGCATTCTCTATTCTGAAGCCGCCTGTTCTTGTGCGTCTGAGCCCGTCAAGATGAGCTCCGGAGCCGAGAGCCTCTCCGAGGTCTCTTGCCAGCGCCCTGACATATGTCCCCTTGGAGCATACGACCCGGATATCCGCGTGCGGAAGATGGAGGGCCGAATTGTCCGTGACATTGATTCTGCGGTTTCTGTCATCTGAGTCAGTATCGGTGCGGGCCTCCACGGGGAGACCGCCCGGCAGGAACCGCAGCAGCTCCAGTTCCGAAATGGTGATTGTCTGACGGCTGAGTATTTCCGCCGCGGAGTGGTCGAATTCCCCGTTGAGCCCCCGGCTCATCTTTTTCCATTCCGCCCGTGCGAGTTCATAAGCGCGGACCCCGTCGACGGACTTGGCCGAGAACAGCGGAGCTATCTGCTCCTGCTCTCCGAGAAATTCCGGAAGGACGGCCAGTAGGGAGTTTTCCGACACTCCGCCGGTGGGATACATCTTGTCGATGGCTTTCTCCAGATCGTATGAAGGGGTGGTGGCCCCGAACGAGACACCGGCGACATATTCCTTTTCGTGGCGCTGGAGAGCCTCCGCAAGCTTTGTTGCCTTGCCGATGCAGACCAGAAGCACTCCGGTGGCGAGCGGATCCAGTGTGCCGGCGTGTCCCACTTTCAGGTTCTTCTTGTGGAAGTGCTTGCAGGAGAGGAATTTGAGCTTGCGTATGACATCGGCGGAAGTCCATCGGTAAGGCTTGTCCACAGGCACGATGATTCCTCCCGGATAGTCATCTATGTCACAGGACAGCAATGCCTTTCCGACATCTTCCGGCGACAGCACGAGAGGCTCTTCCGTCAGTCTTTCTTCAGCCATTCTGCTATGGATGTTACGGGTCCGGGACTATCTGCACGGGATCTTGTCGATCCTCCTCTGATGCCTTCCGCCCTCGAACGGAGTGGCGAGCCATGTCTTCAGAATCGACAGGGCCATGCGGTAGGAGATGAATCTTGCCGGCATCACGAGGATGTTGGCATTGTTGTGGGCCTTGACCAGGCGGCCGATTTCGGTGTTCCATGCAAGCCCGGCACGGACGCCGCGATGTTTGTTGAGAGTGATGGCCATCCCGTTGCCTGTCCCGCACATCGCGATGCCGCAGTCCACTGTCCCTGCCTCCACGGCTTCGGCCAGCGGGTGCGCCGCATCCGGATAGTCCATGCTTTCGGCGGAGTGCGTGCCGAAGTCAGCCACGATATGTCCCTGCTTCTTCAGATATGCGATCATCTTGCCTTTGTACAGGAAGCCGGCGTGGTCGCTGCAAATACCGATTGTCATGGTTTGAAGCTGTTTTATTGCAATATGCCGCGGAGTCTCTCTTCCGCGAATTTCATCCTTGCGCAGAACTCCCCGCTGCCGATGAACGAGAGGATGTCGGCGATTCCGAGTCCGCTGGAAGCCCCTGTGAGAGCCAGCCTTATGCAGTTCATCACTTTCCCCATAGGCCAGCCTTTCTCGCGGATGAAATCCTCAATGTACGGCTCGATGGCTTCTTTGGTCCGGGCGCCTGCATATGCTGCTGCATGGGCGGCAACTTCGGCGGCCGGAGCGAAATTCTCCTCTTTCCAGAACTTGTCCGCATCCTTGGCGAGGAACGGTGCAGTGAGCGAGTCGTCATAGGTCTTGGCACGCGGGTCCGCCGCCTTTCTCGGATCGGCAGTCTTCACGGTCTCCGGGCCGCCGGCTTTGAATGAGTACACGGCGAATTCTTCCGGGCGGATGAACAGGCATCCTGCGATGTCCCAGAAATCCTTGACGAAGCAGGCTCTTTCCTTGATGAGGGACACGACATCCTCCACATATTTCCTTGAGACCGTATGTGTCCGGAAGTCAATGCTTCTGTCGCCCGCCTCGCCGGCGCTTCCTGTGACGGTGATACCGTGCTCTTCAAGTACGGGGATGAAAAGGTCTGTGAGCTGCCCGTCGGATTTCATTCGGAGATATTCCTTGTTGTACCATCTGGCCTTTTCCGGATTGAATCTTGCCCCGGACTTGATGACCCTGTCCAGGGAGAAAGCCTTCACAAGCTCGTCCATGGTGAAAAGCTCACGCTCGTCGCCCGGATTCCACCCGAGCATCGCCAGCATGTTCACAAACGCCTCCGGGAAATATCCGTCCTCACGGTATCCTCGGGAGACTTCTCCTTCCGGATTCACCCAGCGCAGCGGGAAGACAGGGAATCCCAGCCTGTCGCCGTCCCTCTTGCTGAGCTTGCCTTTCCCGTCGGGCTTGAGCAGAAGCGGCAGATGTGCAAACCTCGGCATTGTGTCTTCCCAGCCGAAAGCTTTGTAGAGCATATAGTGCAGCGGCAGGGAAGGCAGCCACTCTTCGCCTCTGATGACATCGGTGATCTCCATCAGATGGTCGTCCACGATGTTCGCGAGATGGTATGTCGGCAGCTCGTCGGCTCTCTTCCATAGCACCTTGTCATCCAGAGTGTCGGTGTTGACTTCGATGTGACCTCTGATGAGATCGTCCATCTTCACGACAGTGTTCTCCGGCATCTTGAATCTCACGGTCCAGGTGTCAGTGGTCTCCAGAAGCTCTTTCACCGTGTCTTCAGGGAGAGTGAGGGAGTTGCGCAATCCGGTGCGGCTCAGCCTGTTGTAGATAAATGTCTCTCCGGCCTTCTCGGCCTCGGCTCTCTTTGCGTCCAGCTCCTCGGACGTGTCGAATGCATAGTAGGCATATCCTGCGGCTATCAGCCTGTCGGCGTATTCCTTGTAGAGGCCCTTGCGCTGGGACTGCCTGTAGGGTGCGTGCGGATGCCTGTCCGACTTGCACTCCACGATGTTGCCGTTCTCGTCCACGCCCTCGTCGGCCTTGATTCCGCACCAGTTGAGGGCTTCGATGATATATTTCTCCGCTCCCGGCACGAATCTGTGGGAGTCGGTGTCTTCAATCCTTATGATGAAATCGCCGCCGCCAGCCTTGGCGAACAGATAGTTGTACAAAGCTGTCCGCACTCCTCCGATATGGAGCGGTCCTGTCGGGGACGGGGCGAATCTTACTCTTGGTTTTCTAGACATGAGAAGATGTTTTGAAATGATTCCGCTTGTTTATCCTGCGGCCTTTCCGGCCGTTTTCCGCCGCAAAAATACCCAATAAAAAGCAATGCCGAAAATCCTTTTTCAAGATTCCTGCGGGGCGGGTTTGCGTTCCGATCTGCGTATCGCGGGGACGGCTTTGAGCCTGGACTGGTCTTCCGTATTCAGAAGCGCCGGCTTTCCGGTGAAATGGAAATGGGGCTGATTGTCGGAATAGTTCAACCCCAATTTGTTGATCCTCACCTCGTCTGTCAGCTGCACCACAGTCTTGTCCCCCTCTTCTTCCTTTGCGGAGAAATTCTTGTCAATGATGATGAGCTTGCCGAAGTCATTCCCCGTAAGCTCCGTGATGTTGGCTTTGAATCCTGTGGCTATCACCGTGATGCGTATGGTGTCTCCGATGTCCGGGCGGTCATCGTAGATAAGTCCTCTCTTGGACTTGTCCACTATCCCCGTGCGCTCGGTGATCAGATCGCTGATTTTGCCGAACTCCGCCATAGTGAGGCCTCGCTCGTTCCTGCCGGCGGTGACATTGACCAGAAGATTCTTGGCGGATTTCAAGTCGAAATCATTGAGAAGGGGAGATTCGAGAGCCCCTTTGACAGCGGTCTCAAGTCTGTTCTTGCCGCTTCCCTCGCCGCAGCCCATCAGAGCCATTCCGCTGTTTTTCATCATCGTGATGACATCCTGGAAATCGACATTGATGAATCCGGGTTTCTTGATGATCTCGATGATGCCTCTGACTGCCGTCGCGAGGACCTCATCGGCTTTCGGAAATGCAGTCTGGACAAGCTCATCGCCGAAATGGGAGTATAGTTTCTCGTTGTTGATGATAAGCAGGCTGTCCACATTGCGTTCAAGCTCGCGGATGCCGTCGCTGGCCTTGGACAGGGCCTGTTTCCCCTCGTTCTTGAATGGGAGAGTCACCACGGCGACGGTGAGAATCCCCCTGTCCTTCGCCATTTTGGCAATGATCGGAGATGCGCCTGTCCCTGTGCCTCCGCCGAGCCCGGCGGTGATGAACAGCATCTTTGTCTCGGGACCGAGTATCTTCTCCTCGATCAGGTCCTGGGACTCGATGGCCGCTTTCTTCGCCTTCCCCGGCACCGTGCCGGCTCCGAGTCCGTCGCCGATGGCCACCTTGACCGGGACATTGCTCTTGTTCAGGGCCTGGCTGTCGGTGTTGCAGATGATGAAGCTGCATCCCTGGATCTTCTGGTTGTACATATAGGTCACGGCGTTGCAGCCTCCTCCGCCTACTCCGAGCACTTTTATCATTGAATTCTCCGGAGTCCAGTCGGCCGGAATCACCATATTGTCAGTATTGGTATAGTCGGTCATAATCACAAGTGTTTATACTTCTTCGCTGCCGATTGTATTGCAGAAGTTGTTCCATTTCATCCTGACGTTCTTGAACAGCTCGCTGAGCGGCTTGCCTTCCGGTCTCGGATGGATGTTCCTCTTGCCGCTCTCTTCAGTATCCTGCGCGCCGTCCGCCGTCTTGGTCGCCGGGGCGGTCTTGTCCCCGGCCGAGGTCACGTTGTCTTCGCTTTCCGGCCCGGACGCCGTTTCCGCACCTGTTTCCGCTGCGGCTCCGGTCTCCTGCTCCGCCTCCGCTTCCGCTTCGCGCATCCCGTCATCTGCCGTCACGGAAGGTTTCGAAAGGATGTTCCGCGCTTCGGAGCCGGAAGATTCGAGGCGGATCTCCCGTCCGGATGAGGCCGCATCGTCAGCGACGCAGCAGTCGATATTAAGATCCTTGGACATCAGGATCATGCCGGCAGTCGTGACCGCGCAGATGTCCAGAATGTCCTCGCATCCGGTGCAGATGAATCTGTTGATGGGATATGCCGTCCTGACATTGTATCCGGACAGCTCCTTTATGTAGTTGCCGATGTTTATCATCTTGGCTCCGCCTCCGGTGATGACGATTCCCCTCCGGAGACTCTCCGACAGCCCGCAGGCTTCGATTTCGTAGAGCATCGCGTCGATGATCTCCTTCTCCCTTTCGGTGATGATCTCCGAAAGGTAATGCACCGGAATCTGGTTGCAGCTGCTGATGTCGTCGGTCTCTATCTGGAGAATCTTCTCTCCGAGGGTCTGCAGCTTGTCCGGGATGCACCCTCCGAATGCGCACTTGATCTCCTCCGCCAGATGCTTCGAGATTGTGCATTCCGTGCTGATGTCGGATGTTATGGTGTCCCCGCCGAAAGGAATGGACGCATAGTGGGAGAGTACCTTGTTGTGATATACGCTTACGGATGTCACCTGCGCGCCGAGGTCTATCAGAGCCACTCCGCTCTGGATCTCCTCTTCGGTGAGGACCGCCTTCGCGGCCGCCAGCGGGCTGAAATACATCTTGGCGATGGCTATGCCCAGGTCGTTGAACACCTTGTAGAGGATGTTGATGGCATTCCGCTTGCCGATGAACACCTTGAAGTTGCCGGTGACCTCATCGCTTATCATTCCCACTATGTCATTTTCGCTCAGGCCGATATAGTCGGGCGTCGAGAATGACTGGGCGATGGCTCCGTAGATCTGCTCCTTGTCCGGGTCGCTGATCTCGTGCGTGTCCTGGGCGACTTGTTTCAGGCATTCGATTTCTTCGGCAGTGATGCAGTCGTCCGGATTGCTTCTGCTTCCTATGGCATCGGCATTCTCCTCGCGGATGCCATATTTCGGAAGCCCGATGACTACTTGCAGAATCTTGATTTTCAGTTCATTCTCCGCTTTGTCAATGAGACTTCTTATGGCTTTTCCGGCCTGCAGCGGGTTGAATATGGCGCTGTCCCTGATGCCGGCCGACGGTACGGAACCGTAGAAGAGTATCTGCGTGTTGCCGCATTCGATTCTCGCCACTGCAAGGGAGATCTTGAAGGAGCCGATGTCTATGGCTGCAATGTGCTTCTCGCTGATTGTGTTGTCTCTGTACATTTCAAAACAGTTTCTTATTTTCTGCAAACTATTTGTCCGTCAAATGATACATTTACGCTGGAATAATATTCCGCGCCCCGGGCAGGGACGATGCATCTGTAGTATTCCTCTATTTTTCCGAATTTCTTCCCGAAATCTTCCGGCCTGCCGATGATGAATTTTTCACGGCCTTCCACCGGGATCAGTACGATGCCGCCGTCATCCTCCACATGTATCTGGGCTATGGCGTCTTTCCAGTTGCGGTGGCCGTCAAGCCAGCGCAGCATGCCCAGAATGCCTTCTATCCATTTCCTCTCGGAGGCTTTCTCCGCGTGGCCCTTGAATCCCGGCTTGCATTCCACCGGCACCGCCCCGTCCACGATGGGTACTCTGCTGGTGCTGTTCTTCTGCATAGGGAAGAGAAAGCCGGTGTCGTCGGCATACCAGCTTCCGGAAGCGGTGATGAACCGCACAGCCGGCTCTCTCTCCGCGATGATCGTGTGGAGAATGCCGTCCGCGGTGGTATAGACCTCGCTTTTGAGTATGGAGCTGCGCCCGTCAAGAATCTGCTCTATCCTCGCGATGTCTATCTCCTCGATCCGTTTTCCGGAAACGGGGCCATAATTCTTGACGATAATATCCTTTATGTCAGCCTTGCTGATAAATCCCTGATCGTTCCGGAACTCGACTTCGACCCCGGAACAGGAACGCTCGCTGCGCACAGCTCCGCTCTTGACGGAAAGGACCGTCAGAAGCAGTACGAGGATGCCGAGCGACAATGCGGCTATGACATATTTCCAGATGTTCTTCATCATTTTCTGCCGAGGCGGCGGTCAAGCATTTCCGTGATAGGTCCGATATATCTGTCGATGTTTCCCGCGCCGAAAGTTATCAGCACATCCAGAGGCTCCGTTTCAAGGTAGCCCATGAGTTCCTCCTTGGTGATGAGGACTTTCTCCGGTGCGGTGACTTTGTCAAAGATGATTTCCGATGTGACGCCCGGAATGGGCTCTTCTCTGGCCGGATAGATGTCCAGAAGTATGAGCTTGTCCACTGCGCTCAGGGCCTTCGCGAAGTCATCCGCAAAGTCTCTGGTCCTGGTGTAGAGATGCGGCTGGAATATCGCCGTCAGCTTTCTGCCCGGGAATATGTCGCGCATCGAGCTTATCGCCGTGGCCAGCTCTTTCGGATGGTGGGCGTAGTCGTCTATGTAGGAGAGAGTCCTGGTGTTGAGGTGTATGTCAAGTCTCCGTTTCACTCCGGCGAATGTGCCTATGGCGGATCTGACGGCGTCAGGAGACACTCCGTATGTCAGGCAGATGGCCGCAGCGGCTATGCTGTTCTCGACATTGACCCATCCGGGCACTCCGCATTTCACGTCACGGACAATCCCGCCGGGATATACGATGTCGAATGAGAAATATCCCAGCTCGTCCGGATGAGGGCCCGAGGCATGGAAATCCGCCGACGGGTCGTCATAGCTGTAGGTGAGTATCTTGGCGGCAGTGTCCTGCGGCGTGATGTCAAGGCCGAGCTTGGCGATGACGGTGCCGCTGACCTGTGATGCGAATTCCTTGAATGCCGCACGCACGTGGCCGAGGTCTCCGTAGATGTCCAGATGGTCGGCGTCCATCGCCGTGATGACCGCCGTTTCGGGGTGGAGCTGCAGGAATGACCTGTCGAATTCGTCGGCTTCGGCCACGACGGCAGGGGAGTGGCTCATCAGAAGATTGGTGCCGTAGTTCTTGGATATGCCTCCGAG
>CAVECU010000001.1:24415-31902 GCA_963614015.1 uncultured Eubacteriales bacterium | reverse complement strand
AGAAATGCGGAACATCCCTCACCGCTTTCGGTGAGGATATGGGCGGTCAATGTGCTGGTGGTCGTCTTGCCGTGTGTTCCGGCGACTGCAAGGCAGCGTTGGCCTTCGGTGATCTCGCCGAGGACTCTGGATCGCTTGAGAAGCTTGTAGCCATGGCTCTGAATGTATTGCAGCTCACCCAGGTCGTGCGGGATAGCCGGGGTATATACCACAAGTGTATCTCCGATATTTTCCGGTATGCGGCTGATGTCGTCATCGTAGTGGATGTCGATGCCTTCGCTCTGAAGGGCCGCCGTGAGTTCGGATGGCGTCTTGTCGTAGCCGCTGACGTTGTAGCCTTTGAATTTGAAATACCGGGCGATGGCGCTCATCCCGATGCCGCCGATTCCCAATAAGTATATGTTCTTATATGTACCCATTTCTGTTTATGAAGTTCAGTTCTTTTAATGAGTTTCATCTATCGTCTTGTTGCGGCGCAGCCGCAACAAGACGATAGATTTCGTCAGCTATCGCTGACGCCGCATCGGCGAAATCCATTTCCGCCATATTCGTCTTCAGCATCTCCATCCTCTTTTTGTCGCCGGCAAGCGCTATCGCGGTCTTCATCAGCACTGCGGGAGCATCCGCATCCCGCACCATCATCGCCGCGTCCCTGCCCACAAGCGCCATGGCATTGTGAGTCTGATGATCCTCGGCCACATTCGGTGACGGAACGAAGATCACGGGCTTGCGGACGGCGCAGAGCTCCGAGACGGAACTTGCCCCCGAGCGGGAAATCACCACGTCCGCCGCCGCATAAGCCAGATCCATCCTTCCGATAAAATCGCTGTAGTGTATCATCGGCAGTATGCCGCCGCCCTTGCCCGCGGCCCTTGCCTCCGCCATGAAAGCGTCTGTCCCGGCCTTGTAATATCTGCCGCATTGCCAGAGGATCTCGATATCTTCGCCGCCCGGGCAGCCGTCATCGATCCATTTGCGCATCGCCCTGTTGAGAGTGCCGCTGCCGAGACTGCCGCCGATGACCAGTATGTGCTTCTTCTCCGGTGACAGCCCGTAATATTTTATGCCCTCCTCCCGCATGGCTTCCGTCTCCGGGACGATCTCCTTGCGTATCGGGTTGCCTGTCAGGACTATCCTGTCCGCCGGAAAAAATCTCTCCATCCCCTCGTATGCTACGCAGATGCGCCCGGCTTTCTTCCCGAGAATCCTGTTCGTGAGCCCCGCGAACCCGTTCTGCTCCTGGAGGAGAGTCGGGATTCCTTTCCTCTGGGCCGCCCACAGCAGAGGCGCGCTCGCATATCCGCCCACTCCCACCGCTATGTCCGGGCGGAAGTCGCGGATGATCCTGCCGGCCTTCACGATGCTCTCCACCACTTTGAACGGAGCCTTCAGGTCGTTGATGATGTTGCGCAGGTTGAGCTGCCGCTGAAGCCCCACGACAGGCAGGCCGATGATCTTGAACCCGGCCGCCGGAACTTTCTCCATTTCCATTTTGCCTTCGGCGCCCACAAAGAGGATTTCGCTCTCTGCGTTCAGCTCTTTCATTTTGCAGGCGATGGAGACAGCCGGGAATATGTGTCCTCCGGTGCCTCCTCCGCTTATGATGATTCTCAATGCTTTGTGATCTTTCATAATCTTTCAGCCCTCCTGTGCCGCAGTGTTTTCGTCAGCCGTCACTATTATCGGTTCCGCCTCTTCGGCGGCCTTGTCCATTTTCTTCTTGACCAGCTTGCTCATGGACAGCAATACTCCGAATGCGAAGCTGAATGCAAGGAATGAAGAGTTGCCGTGGCTTATCATCGGCAAAGTCTGCCCGGTCAGAAGCCCGATATCGATATTGATGCATATGTGCATCATCGCCTGCCCGGATATGAGCAGCACCAGACCCGATATCATGGTTCCGGCATAATGGTTATCGCAATTTTTTGCAAGCAATGCGCCCCGCGCGAGCAGGCTTCCATATACCAGCATTATCAGGAACGCTCCGATTATCCCGTATTCCTCCACGATGAAACTGAACATGAAGTCTTCATACATGATGGCGACCTTGTATCTCTGGGTGCTGTTCCCCGGGCCTTTTCCGAAAAATCCGCCCTCGCTTATCGCCACCTTGGCGCTGACCGGCTGCATTGTCTCGTCAAGTATCTCCTGGAATTCTTTTGACCCGGGTCCCGCAGCGCATTCGTGGAGCCGTGTCAGAGGATCCGTGGATGCGAGAAAGAAGCGGTGGACACCGGTGCCTATTCTGTTGAAGACCTTCCCGTCGGATACCGTATAGATGCCCAAGGCCAGACCTATGCCGAGGGCTCCGAACAATACGAGCCTGAAGATATGTTTCCATCCGAGTCCGCCGATGATTGCGGTGAGTCCCATTATCAAGCCTATGAAACAGGCGCTGGATATGCTTCCGAGGGCTATGAGACAGAAAGTGATGCAGATCGGGAGAATGACATAGAATATGATTTTGCCGGTCTCTCCTTTCAGAAAAGTCAGATCCAGTCCCGGAATGTTCATCTCGGCAAGGCGTCCGGCGAGGCTTGTCCTCCCGGTCTTGATGGCGTCCATGGCCCAGGCTATGTACATCACCATCAGTACTTTGACGCACTCGAATACATGTATCTGGAATCCGAATAAGGATATGACGCGCCAGGCGTTGTTGACCTCTATCGGCTTCAGGAACGGCATTTTCTGGAAATGTGAAGCGAGAAAAGCCAGCATAATGAAAGACAATGCGAATCCCCCGGCCGAGAAGAACCGGAATATGCCTACGGAACCGAATTTATAGCACAGATATATGATGCCGAGACCGCCCAATGCGACGAGCGCCTGTTCGCCGGCGAATGACAGTCTCGAACTGTGCGCCTGCAGGGCGAGCAGGGAAGTGGACGACGATATGGCGATGATGGAGAACATGATGAGCAGGCAGACATCGATCCAGAGGACTCTGTCTCCCTGCAGCTGTTCCATCATGCCCCATAAGGAGGAGCTTTTTGCCGTTTTGTTTTCAGCCATTTCCGGGAAATTGTTTTACTCCGTGCAACGGTCTTAAAGTTTCCTCACCGCGTCCTTGAACTGCTGACCTCTGTCTTCATAGCAGGTGAACAGGTCGAAGCTCGCGCAGCATGGGCTCAGAAGCACCACGTCTCCGCTGCGGGCATATCCGCTTGCGGCTTCGACGGCTTCTGCGGCCGATGTCGTGTCTCTCATATTCTCCTTTCCGACAATGCCTTCGAAGGCTTCGTGGATCTTGCGGTTGTCGACCCCGAGGCATACTATCGCCTTGACCTTGGACTTGACGAGTCCGGTCATCACCGAGTAGTCATTGCCCTTGTCCGTGCCGCCGACAATCCATACCACCGGCCGTGTCTGGCACTCGAGCGCATACCAGGCGGCATCCACGTTGGTGGCTTTGGAATCGTTGATATACAGGACTCCGCCGACGCTGAGCACCGGTTCGAGCCTGTGCTCTATAGGCTGGAAACTTTCCAGAGAGCTGCGGATCACCCGGTTGTCGATGCCTGCTGCCTTGGCGGCAAGCGCCGCCGCCATGGAATTGTATATGTTGTGCCTGCCCCCGAGCGCAAGCTCCTTGAGGTAGATGTCGCATTCGTCCTCTTCATATCTGACCACGATCTTGTCGTCATCCAGATATGCGCCCTGCTCCACCTTGCCCTGCTGGGTGAACGGGAGCCTCCTGGCTTCCGTCACGATCTTGTCCAGATGGCTGATGGTGATGGCGTCGTCCGAGTCGAAAATGAAGCAGTCCTCCGGCCGGAGATTCGCGGTCAGACGGAACTTGGCCCTCACGTAGTTCTCCATATCGTAGCCGTATCTGTCGAGGTGGTCCGGGGTGATGTTGGTGATGATCGCTATGTCGGGGCGGAACTCGTAGCATCCGTCGAGCTGGAAACTACTGATTTCCAATACGTAATAGTCGAAGTGCTCTGTCGCCACCTGATAGGCGTAGCTCTTGCCGATGTTGCCGCCGAGGCCGACGTTGAGACCGGCTTCCTTCAGGAGATAATATATGAGGGAAGTCGTGGTGGTCTTGCCGTTGCTGCCGGTTATGCAGATCTTGCGTGCCGTGTCATATCTGCCCGCGAACTCTATCTCGGAGATTATGTGGATGCCTTTGTCCTTGAGCTTCAGCACCATCGGGGCGGTCTCCGGTATCCCGGGGCTTTTGACGACTTCATCGGCGTTGAGGATCAGCTCTTCCGAGTGCCTGCCATGCTCGAACGGGATTTCCCATTTGCGGAGCGTGTCGATGTATTCCTGCTTGATCTCGCCCCTGTCAGAGAGAAACACATCGAAGCCTTTGACCTTTGCCAGAACTGCGGCCCCGACGCCGCTTTCGCCTCCGCCGAGGATGACCATTCTTTTCATCTGTATCTTTTGTTCCATATATCGTTGTCTTTTATCTGTCCAATCCGATTGTCCCCTTTATCTTATCTTGAGCAAGGCGAGGGTGGCTACCGCCAGAATGATCCCGACAAGCCAGAATCTGGAGACGATCTTCGCCTCCGGAACCGGATGCGAAGGCCACTGGATCAGGGCCGGCACATCGATCTTCTGATAGTGGTGATGCAGCGGAGCCATTCTGAAAATCCTCCGCCCCTGCCCGTAGCGGTGCTTGGTGTATTTGAAATAGAACCGCTGCATGAGCACCGACAGGCTTTCCGCGAAGAAAATCCCGCACAGTATCGGCAGCAGCAGCTCCTTCCTTATGAGCACCGCGCTCACTCCGATTATGCCTCCGATAGCAAGGCTCCCGGTATCGCCCATGAACACCTGTGCCGGATAGGAATTGTACCAGAGGAAGCCGAACAGCGCCCCCACGAAGATAGCCATGAATATCGCGACCTCTCCCGTACCGGGGATGTACATTATGTTGAGGTAATTGGAGTTGACGAGGTTGCCGCTCAGCCAGGCCAGGATGCCGATGACGATGCCGACTATGGCCGATGTCCCGGCCGCAAGCCCGTCCATGCCGTCGGTGAGGTTCGTGCCGTTGGAGCAGGCGGTGATGACGAATACGATCATCATCGCGTAGATGAACCATTTGCAATACCATCCCCATCTGCCGCCGAACGGAGAGAGCCATTTGTAGTCGAATTCGTGGTTCTTGATGAACGGAAGCGTGGTCTTGGTGCTCTTGACGGTGTTCTCCATCTTGCTCCCGCCGTCCGGGGCGGGCGTTTCGCCGGCAAGGTTCCGGGTGCCGCCGTCTTGGAGAGCGGTGACGGAAGAGGCGGTGGCGCCGTCAGTGACCTTCTGGCGGATGACCACATTGTCGCCGAAGCATACGGCCAGCCCTACGATACATCCGAGCATCACCTGGAGTATCAGCTTGTTGCGCTCGCTGAGACCGTCCTTGTCGTGTTTGAACACCTTTATGTAGTCATCGGCGAATCCGATGCCGCCGCACCATACCGTGGTGAGCAGAAGCAACTGCGTGTAGATGTTGGTCAGGTCGCAGAACAGCAGCACGGAGACTGTGATGGCCAGCAGAATGATCACTCCTCCCATTGTCGGAGTCCCTTTCTTCTGCATCTGCCCCTCCAGGCCGAGGTTGCGGATCGTCTCTCCGATCTGTTTCTTCTGAAGAAAGCAGATTATCCGCCTGCCGACGAAGAACGATATCAGCATGGCGGTCACGCTGGCGAGCATGGCTCTGAAAGACAGGTAGTTCATAAGACCCTGTCCCGGGATGTCATATTTTCCCAGCAGTTGGAACAGATGGTATATCATAGCTTGGCAGTGGTTTTGAAGATTTCGCCGACAATCTCGCGCTCATCGAAATGCCGGTGTTCCGCGCCCGTTATCTGATAGGTCTCGTGACCTTTTCCGGCAAGCAGTATGGCCGCTCCGTCAGGGGCGAGCGTGATGGCCGTGCGGATGGCTTCTTTCCTGTCGGCGATGAACAGCGCCTTGGCAAGGCCGTCCGGACTGAACCCGGCGCGTATGTCATCCATGATGTCTTCCGTACGTTCGCTCCGGCTGTTGTCGGAAGTGACGAAGATGCGGTCTGAATATTTCTCGGCCACCTGCGCCATCTCGGGTCTCTTGCTCCTGTCCCTGTCTCCGCCGCAGCCGAACAGGCAGATGATATGTTTGTCGGGGCAGATGTCCCTGAGCGTGCGCAGCACATTCTCCAGGGCGTCCGGAGTGTGGGCGTAGTCGATGATTACGGAGAGCCCTCTGTCTCCGTGCAGGATTTCCAGCCTTCCCCTGGCGGATTCCAGCTTGCTGAGCCCCACCAGCACCTCGTCCTGTCCGGCTCCGCATAGGAGAGCGGCCGAGTAGATCGCCAGCAGGTTGTATGCGTTGTGCCGTCCGATGAGCCTCGTCCAGACCTCTTTACCGTCAATGCGCAGCTGCATCCCGTCGAAACTTTCTTCAATGACTCTGCAAGTGTGGTCGGCCAGGCTTCTGCACGAATAGGTGACCACCCGCGCTTTGGTGTTCTGCACCATTATCATTCCGTTGCGGTCGTCAATGTTGGTGAGGGCGGCGGCATCGGACGGGAGATTGTCGAAAAACAGCTTTTTGCAGCGGAGATACTCGGCGAAAGTCTTGTGGTAGTCCAGATGGTCGTGCGTGAGATTCGAGAAAATGCCGATGCGGAACCTCAGCCCAGCCACTCTCTCCTGCTCCACGCCTATCGAGCTGACTTCCATGAAGCAATATTCGCAGCCTTCGTCCACCATCCGTCTCATCAGAGAGTTGACGGTGATGGGGTCGGCCGTGGTGTTCGCCGTCGGGAGCACGGTGTCTCCCACATAGTTGGCTATTGTCGAGAGAAGCCCGCACTTGTAGCCGAGACCCTTGAAAAGATTGTAGAGCAGGGTGACAGTCGTGGTCTTGCCGTTGGTGCCGGTGATGCCCACGAGCGTAAGCTCCTCGGACGGATGGCCGTAGAAAGCAGCCGCAGCCATCGCCACCGCGTGTCTGGAATCGGCTGTGCGGATATATGTCACAGCCCCGTCAGAGGCATCGCAGGCGGCCGCACCGTCTTCATATATTACTGCGGCGGCGCCTTTCTCGATGGCTTGTCCTATGAACTTGTGTCCGTCGCCGGCGTGGCCTTTCACCGCAATGAACAGCGACCCCGGCACGGCCTGCCTCGAATCGCAGCATATCGATGTGATGTCGATGCCGAGGTCTCCTTTGACCTCGACGGCGCCGCAATCCCGTATTATCTTCTCAAGTATCATCTGTGTTCCAAAAAGTTTTCTACTTCAATGTGATGCTGACCACTCCTCCCGCCGACATCTTCGTCCCCGGGGCCGGACTCTGCCTTGAGACGTGGCCGGTGCCGGAATAGCTGCATCTGTATCCGTCGTTTTCTATGGCGTAGATGGCATCCATGAGCCCGAGACCTTTGAGGTCAGGGACTTTGCCGTCCTTGCCCGTGCGCGGCTTCCCGGCTGTCAGCTTTGGCATCTTGCCGGCACGCTCCAACATCTCCCCGCCGTCGGTGTCCA
>CAVECU010000001.1:0-24405 GCA_963614015.1 uncultured Eubacteriales bacterium | reverse complement strand
TCCACAATCTCCTTGAATGTCGCCGCCGGGACCGTGCCGCCGTAGTGGGACTTGAGACTCAATGTCGAATAGATCACCACTATAGCCGTGTATCTCGGCTGCTCGGCGGGGAAGAAACCCACGAATGAGCCCTGATTCTTCTTCCTTCCGGATTTGTCCTCATATCTGTTGCCCGGCTTTGCGATTTTGGGATCCAGGACTATTCTGGCGGTGCCCGTCTTTCCCGCGACCTTGAACTTGGCGTTCTTCAGCCTCGTCGCTGCCGTGCCGACCTCCGTGATGCTCATGAGACCTCTCGTCAGGCTGTCGGCCGTGGCCCTTGAGCAGATGGACCCGTTGAGCACCGCAGGGCCGCGCTTCTCCTTCACGGAGCCGTTGTGCTCGATGCTCTCGACCAGATAAGGCTTCATCATGCGCCCCTTGTTGGCGATGGCGTTGTAGAACGTCACGATGTGCAGAGGAGTCATATCCACGCTGTATCCCACTGCGATGGAGCCCAAAGTCGTGCCCGACCAGGACACCGTCCCCGGCACGGGCACGGTAGGGGAGGCAAGCCCCGGGAGGTCAAACTGGAAAGCTTCCCCCATCTTGTACAGGTATATGTTGTCAATGAACTTCTTGGGATCGTCCTTGTAGTTGTCGATGGCGAGCTTGCGGAAGACATAGTTGGAAGACACTTCATAGCCGTACATCACCGGCACCTTGTCGGTGTGATGTTTCCTCTCATATTGGACGATGTGGTCGTCCACTTCCTTGAATCCGCTCACGCGGCCGTGATTTGACGGGATCTTGTCCGTCATCTTCACCTTGCCGTCTTCAAGAAGACTTGTCAGAGTCACCGTCTTGAACACCGACCCGGGCTCGCCTTTCCTCTTCACCGCGAGATTGTATGTCTCGCGCAGTGCGCCCGAAGTCGAGTCTCTTGTCAGATTGACCATCGCTCTGATCGCTCCGGTCTTCACGTCCATGACAACGGCGCAGCCGCATTCTATATCCCTGTCATCGCCGATGCACTTGCGCAGGGCGTTGTCTGCAATATCCTGAATATCAATGTCTATTGTGGTGCGTATGTCCAGTCCGTCATCCGGGGCCAGAGCCGTGCTGTCCTTGTCCTGAATGCTGTTCCTTCCGTCTGTCGGCCTCATCCATTTGTACCCCTCCTTGCCGTGGAGATAGAAGTCGAAAGCCCCCTCTATTCCTATCTTGCGCGGATCGCTTCCGGCATTGTCCTTGACATAGCCTATGGTGCTTCTCGCGAGAGCGCCGTAAGGATATTTGCGGGTGTCCTGCTTCTCGATGATCAGACCGCCCTTGTAAGCGCCCTGTCTGAACAGCGGCAGCTCCTTGACCTTCAGCATTGTCTTGTGGTCTATCAGGCCTCCTATCTTGAGGTATCGCGCCCCGTTGTCCCTGCCGCTGATGATGGCTTTGTACCACCCCGCGGCGGTGTTCTCCCGGTAGATGCCGGCCAGCCCTTCGGAGAGGGCCTTGGCCCCGGCCCTCCACTCGGCCTCTTTCGCGGCTCCTTTTTCCTTGTCCTTGAGCTCTTTGAACTCCTCTTTGCGGACTGTGCAGTCCATCCTTATCTGATACGTCGGGGTGGACATCGCAAGCAGCCTCCCGTCGCAGGCGATGATTGAGCCCCTCACCGGCTGGAGTACGGCCTTGCGGCTGCGGCTGGTATAGTACTTCAGATACGGATCGCTGTCCCGGAAGTTCAGCTGAAGCCAGACTATTCTGCCGAGGACGAACGCGCCGCAGACGCAGAACAGCAGATATATCAACAGGACTGCCTGATACTGGAAGTTGTTGCCGTTTTTGCCTGTGCTTGCCATATTCAGTCCCCGTCTTTTTCTTTTGCATCTATCCGGACCGCCGGCTTCTGCGGAATGGCCACGTCGGAGCCTTTCTCTTCCAGAAGTCTGCTGATGGTGGAGATCCTGTTGAGGCTCACCATTTCCACGACTTTCTCGGAATGGCGGATCTTCAGGGTCGTGAGCGTCTCCCTGTTCTTCTCGACCTTGCTGAAAGTGTTCTCCATCAGTATGTCGGCAAGAATTATGAGCCAGAACAGGACGAAGGTATATGCTATGTGCAGGAACAGCTTGTCGAAGCCGAGCCTGAGCATCAGCTCGCCCCGCAGGAAGGCCAGCAGCGCGTTTTTCGCCGAGTTGACAAATCCGCTCCAGCTCATAGCCCGCCCTCCTTTCCGGTCTTCTCCGCGATCCGGAGCTTCGCGCTGCGCGCTCTGGTGTTCCTTGCTATTTCGCTTTCTTCAGGCAATATCGGCTTGCGGTTGACCGCTTTGAGAGGAGCCGTGACATTGCCGTAGAAGTCTTTGGTGATTTCCCCGCTGACGTTGCCGGATTTGATGAAATTCTTCACCATCCTGTCTTCGAGCGAATGATAGGTGATGACAACGAGCCGTCCTCCCGGCTTGAGCGAGTCCGTGGCCCCGGAGAGGAACTTCTCCAGAGAGCGCATCTCGCTGTTCACTTCAATCCGCAGAGCCTGATATATCTTGGCGAGGATCTTGTGGCTCCCGAACTCCGGCAGCGCCGCTCCTATGGCGCCATCGAGCTCTCCGGTCGTGCGGATGCGTCCGGCCTCCCGGCCAGATACGATGAGCCCGGCTATGCGGCGGGCGTTGTCCACTTCTCCGTAGAGCCGCAGAATGCGCTCGAGGTCTTCCCGGGCGTAGGTGTTGACAATATCCTCCGCCGTGATGTCCGCCTCCCTGTTCATCCTCATGTCCAGAGGGGCGTCATATCGGAATGAAAATCCCCGGTCCGCAGTGTCGAACTGATGGGATGAGACGCCGAGGTCGGCGAGTATCCCGTCAGCCTTGGCCTCCGATGCCAGAGCCGTGATGTCTTCTTCCCGGCCGTCCCGCTCAAGAGCTTCGTATCTGTCGAGCATGAGGAAATTGCGGACATACCGGAAATCGGCCCTAAACAGCCGCAGCCTCGGGTCGTCTATCCTGTTGCATATCGCATCGCTGTCACGATCGAAGGCGATGACTCTTCCGTCACGGGTCAAGCGTGAAAGAATCCCGGCGGTATGTCCACCGCCTCCGAATGTGGCATCGACGTATATTCCCGAAGGGTCGGTCAGCAGAGCGGAAATGCTCTCTTCCAGAAGTACCGGCGTGTGATATATGGACATAGCCTCCTCCCTCTCTACTTGGAGAGTTCTTCGGCAATAGCTATATATCTGTCATTCGTGATCCTGCCCTCTTCAAATCTCTCCCTGGCCCAGATCTCGATCTTGTAGTCATTGCCCGAGAACACCACTTCCTTGGTAACACCTATATCCTCCAGGAGTTTCTTGGGAATGGATATCCTGCCCAGCTTGCCGTCGGGCTCCACCACCGCGCGGTCGCGCATATACTCTCTCCAGAAGGCAGCGTGATCTCTGTTGAAGAAATTGAGCTTGGACTTGACCTGCGAACTCTGCCGTTCCCATTCCTCAAAAGTGTACATCTCAAGGCAATCCTCGAAGATGTCCTTCTTCAGAACGAACCGCAAATCGCCACCGGCCGACACGGCAGCCTTGAACGGCGAGGGAAAAACCAATCTTCCCTTGTCGTCAGCCTTGACTGTGTATTCACCGATGAATGTGGCCATTACAGAATTCTTTCCGACTATTGTTCACGCTTGTGCGCAAATATAGCGAAAGTTTTCCATAATCTTCCACTTTGTTACATTTTTTTCCACCGGGCGCCGAAGGGCGCTACCGGATTTTCTCTTTTCTGCGGCAGTCGGGGCAGAGGCCTTTCATCAGATATTCGATCCCGTGCAGTTCATAGCCGTCGGGATAATCCACCGGAGGGATGTGGAGCGCGTCGAGGCAGAATGTCTTGTGGCAGGACTCGCAGTAGAAATGGCAATGCATCTCGTCCGGCCCGCAGTCGTGGTCGTTGTGGCAGACGCAATATTTCTTGGCGCCGCTGCCGTCTTCGGTCTCGTGCACGAGATGGCAGGCCGTGAAAGTCTCCAATGTCCTGAAAATGGTGGATTTGTCCACGGTCTCCAGCGACACCTCCAGATCTGCGAGACTGAAGGTGTCGTGGAATTCCTGCATCGCCTTGTAAATCAGTATCCTGACAGCTGTCGGACGCACTTCGTGCCGCTGCAGGATGTCCGCTGCATCAAGATTGCCCATATCACGGATGGAGAAGATTCCTACTTGATGATCTTGAAATAGTTCTCCTTGCGGGGCAGGGCCTTGGGATTGTGTACGGAAGGATATCCGAGTGCCAGCGCGCCGATGCCCATATAGCCTTCAGGGACGCCGAATTCTTCCATCATCTTCTTCCCCTCTGACGTGGCGAACATCTCCCTCTCCCTGTTTATCCAGCAGGAAGCAAGCCCTATGGAATGGGCCGCCAGCATCATCGTGCCGAGCACGAGAGAGCCGTCCTGGACGGCATTGCGGTTGACCTCCGGCAGCGGGACGAAGACCAGCACGATGGTAGGCGCATTGTAGTACGGGTTGGTGTCCTCGCCCATGATCGCCGCATTCATCCTGACGAGAGCCGCTATTTTCTCCGGATTCTGCACGGCCACGATCATCGGGTCCTGACGGTTGTTGCCCGTCGGGGCGAACGTGCCTGCTTCAAGCACTGTATTCAGTTCTGCGTCAGATATCTGCTCGCTCTTGTACTTTCTGATGCTTCTGCGGGTTTTGATGGCATCGAGGACCGGATTTTGGATTTCGTTCATGTGGATTGTTTCTTTTGCGCCGCCAATTTACTGATTTTTACTGAAATTTCGTCTCCGCTATAGTCAACTTCCGCCGTGCGTGCGCCTTCGCCGGTGACAACTTCCACCGAGATGTGCTTACGCATCGGCATTCCGCCAAACGAGCCTTTCCTTCCGCAAATGGTCAGTGTGGATGCCTCGTCATCCCAGAATATCGGTATGACGGAATATTCTCCCCGCTCATAGCCGTAGGTGAGACCGTCATCCTCATACAGCGAATACTCGGCATCCGCCCCGGCGAATATCTTGAGCGTCAGCTCCGTGCCGGTATCTTCCGCCGTGGACTGGATGTCGGGTCCAAGCGGAATGATTCTGCCGGCCCGGGCAAATGTCGGGATCCTCCCGTAAGGGGCTTCCGCATCGATGCTCCGCCCGCCGCTGATGGCGGCGCCTGTATGGAAGTCGTACCACGTCCCTTCCGGAAGATACACCTCTCTGGAGCGGGCCCCGTACTCATAGACAGGGCATATCAGCAGCGCATCGCCGAACATGAATTCATCGCTGATATTCAGCGCTATGGCGTCGTCTCCGAAGTCCATCACCAGAGGCCTCATCATGGTGTAGTCATCGAAATGCACCCGGGCGTTCATTGTGTAGATATATGGCATCAGGCTGTAGCGCAACTTGTCGGCATCGATGATGGCCTTGTAGGCCGGGTGGTCTTCCGGCGCGATGTTCTGCGGCTCGCGCAGAGGCCATTGCCCGTGGGCTCTGTACAGAGGACAGAATATCCCCCATTCGTGCCAGCGGGCTTGAAGCTCCCGCCACTCCCGGAGATCGGCATTTTCCTTCCCGGTGCGGTCAAACTCCTGCTGCGCCGCCATATACCTGTTCTCGACGCTGAATCCGCCTATGTCCTGCGTCCAGAACGGAATGCCGCTGATGGAGAAATTGAGCCCCGCGCTGATCTGGGCCTTCATGTCTTCCCATCTCGTGCCGATGTCTCCGCTCCAGGAGGCTGTCGAATACCTCTGAAGCCCCGGGAATCCGCTTCTTGTCAGCAGAAGCACCCTCTTGTCGGGGTCGGCTTCCCGCTGCCCGGTGTAGATGGCCTCGGCGTTCATGAGGGAATAGGCGTTGAAATATTCCGTGGAACTGCCCAGGGCCGTAGGTCCGCACAATGCCTTTCTGTAGTCCATGTCCGTGCAGTCGTGGATATTCGGCTCGCTGGCATCCATCCACCAGGAATCGACTCCGAGGCAGTAGAGATGCTCCTTCATCTGCTCCCAGAACATCTTTCTCGCCCCCGGCGCATACGCATCGTAGAACGACTGCTGATACCCGAGCCAGTCTTCCACGCTGTCCGTCACAGCCTTGCGGTACATCCATCCGTTTTCGTCCAGCTGTTTGAAGTGCTCCGTGGCGGTATAGAATTTGGGCCATACGGAGATCATATATCTGGCTCCGAGGGCGTGGATGGAGTCAATCATGGCTTTCGGGTCCGGATACCGCGCCGGGTCAAATTCGTGGCTGCCCCACTGTCCGTCTTCCCAGTATTGCCAGTCCTGGACGATGTTGTCCACCGGTATCTTTTTGTTTCTCATCTCCTTGAGAGTGGAGAGCATCTGCTCCTGGGAAGTGTAGCGCTCGCGGCTCTGCCAGTAGCCCATGGCCCATTTTGGCATCATTCCGGCTTTGCCTGTGATGGTGCGGTATCCGCTGATCACATCGTCAGCCGAGTCTCCGGCTATCAGGTAATAGTCTATCTGCCGCTGCATTTCTCCCCACCAGCTCATCCTGCCCTGCACTTCTTCCGGGACAGGGCTGAGGACTCTGAGCCCGCAATATGACACGGCCCCGTCCGGCTTCCATTCTATGCGGAGCGGGACTCTCCTGCCGGAAGTCATCTCCAGCGCGAATTTGCGTCCGTTCGGATTCCACGCGGTCCGCCAGATCTCCGGCATCACCTGCTTCCCGTCCATGAATACCTTGACATATCCGGCATAATATATATGGAAATGGAACAGCCCGCTTTCCGCAGGCTCCAGCTCGCCCTCGAACACCACATCGGCTCCCTGGAAATCGAAGTCCGGCGCATTTCTGACTTTGTCGCAGGCGGGAGTCCGCAGGAATTCCTGTGCGAGGGAAGTCTCCCGGCGGACAAGACGGCTTCCGTCCGCAGCCGTATATGTGCCTGTCAGCGCGCCTTCTCCGCCGTGCTTGTCATACAGCTTGAACACCTCCCCTATCTGGCAGTATTCCCGGCTGTCGCCCCAGCGGCAGAAGCAGTTGCTGTCCCAGAGAAGGCCATATCGCCTTGAAGACACCACAAACGGCAGGGAAATCTTGGTGTTGTACTGATACAGCTCCTCGTTGCGGCCCTTGTAGTTCCATTCGTCCGCCTGATGCTGCCCCAGTCCGTAGAACGCCTCATCGTCAGGCGAGCTGAAGCTCTGGCTCACTGTCCACGCCCTGTCTCCGTCCACCTCGATCGGGGTGAATCTCCTTTCCGCTTCGCCGGTGAGCGGAGTTCCGTCGCATCTGAAGAAACTGACGGCGCCGTCTTTCGTGCTCACTTTGGCGATGATCTCCGGTGCGGACACCGTGACGGCCGAGTCGGAGGTCTCCACCTTCAGCCTGACTTTCCGCTCCGGCGGCAACGCCATCAGCGACTTCCCGTCCGTAAATCCGACTCCTGGCGGTACTGAACTTACTCTCAAGATGTTGTCGGAATATGCTTCAATGCGTGTCTTGCCCATATCGTGGGATATGGTGACGGAATTCCTGCCGCATCCGGTCGCGAGGACGGCTGTCAGCAGTGAAATGATGGTCAAGTGTCTCATAATATGCGGTGTTCTTGTTGCGGAAAGTGACCGGATGTCCTCTTCCCCGTTTGTTGTCGGCCGGATGCGCCACGTGTGCTCCGCCGCAGGCCCAAATATAAAATCTTGTTGCTAAATTGGGGTGATATGTTGCTGAAGTTCATCCTGTCGGGAGGAATATTTGCTAAAATAATATCAGTTTTTGCACATAGTGCTGATTTCCGGCTGCGATTATTGCACGCTGCGGGAGAATGACGAGGCCTGACTGTGCCGGAATATTTCCGTGCGGACGGCCGTGATACCGTTTTAGTGCAGGTGCCGCGTAATCCGGCAAATACGGTGCGACAGGGTATCGGGATTGTGTGATTTTTGGGCAAAATAGTATTTGTTTGAGGTGAGGGCAGTCAGTAATTTTGCACCGACAGGACGGATTGTATCAAGACGTCCAGGGCCACATGATTAGAGGATTCTCCGTAGCAGGAAGCCGGCCGGAATTTCCGGCGGACAAGATCCGGACAGCTTCCGGTACCCGGACAGAACCCGAAACGATAAAACAACAACCAATAAAATTTATGATGAAGACTAAACTATTACTAGGCCTGGCGATGCTTTTCGCGAGCGTCAGCCTGATGGCTCAGAAGATACCTGTAACGGGTGTCGTGAGCGATCAGGTGGGGCCGGCCATCGGAGTCAGTGTCGTAGAAAAAGGCACTGCTAACGGTACCGTGACCGACATTGACGGCAAATTCTCCATCTCCGTCAATCCGGGAGCAGTGCTCGAGATTTCATCTATAGGCTACAAGACGCAGGAGATTCCGGTCGGAAGCCAGACCAGATTCGCCGTCACGCTTGTCGAGGACAATGAATTCCTTGACGAAGTGGTGGTCGTGGGATATGGTACGATGAAGAAGAGCGACCTTGCGGGGGCTTCCGTCTCGATGAAGGAAGCGGATCTCAAGGGCTCCATCATTTCATCTCTTGACCAGAGCCTCCAGGGCCGTGCCGCCGGTGTGACAGCCGTCACGACATCGGGAGCCCCGGGCTCGTCATCATCAATCCGCGTCAGAGGACAGGCCACCATCAACGCAAATGCCGAGCCTCTGTATGTGATTGACGGCGTGATCGTTCAAGGGGGTGGCAACAGAGGCGCGGACTTCGGTCTGGGTGACGCTCTGGGCAACGGTACCGTCTCCACGATCTCTCCTCTGTCCACCATCAACCCTGCCGACATCGTCAGCATGGAGATTCTCAAGGACGCATCCGCCACAGCCATCTATGGTGCGCAGGGCGCCAACGGTGTAGTCCTCATCACCACCAAGCACGGCAAGGCCGGGGAAGCCAAGTTCACTTATGACGGAATGATGGCGATGTCCCGCCAGACCGTAAGACTCGACATGATGAATCTGCGTGAATATGCGCAGTTCTACAACGAGATGGTGGCCGAGGGTGACATCTATGAGGCCAACCCTTATTACGCCACTCCTTCACTTCTGGGCAAGGGCACCAACTGGCAGGACGAGATCTTCCGCACGGCATGGCAGCACCAGCACCAGATCAGCGCGCAGGGCGGTACCGAGAAGGTGCAGTACTATGTCTCCGGTTCCTATATGGATCAGCAGGGTACCATCATCGGTTCCAACTTCGACCGCTTCTCTGTCCGCACCAATCTGGATGCGCAGCTCAAGGAGTGGTTCAAGCTCGGCGTGAACGCGACTTATGCCGTCACCAACGACGACCTCAAGCTCGCAGACTCCAATCAGGGTCTCATCTACTATTCCCTGACCACAATTCCGGACATTCCGGTATATGACGTGGACGGCAACTATTCCTCCACCATCCGCGAAGGATACACCAACCCTAATCCTGTCGCTCTCGCGATGAGCGATGAGATCCTGCTCAAGAGGAAGAAGCTCAGCGGCAATATCTATGCGGAGCTGACCCCTGTCAAGCACTTCACGTGGAGGACGGAGCTCGGATTTGACACAAGCGAGTCCGATGCCAACAGGTACAAGCCTATGATCGACCTCGGCGGCTGGGTGCGCAGCACGAACTCCATCAGCTATCAGAAGAACAGCAGCACTTTCTGGCAGCTCAAGAACTACCTTACTTTCGCCAACGAGTGGGGCAAGCATTCCGTGACAGCAATGCTCGGACAGGAGTGCTGGGAGTCCGGCTGGAACTATCTCAGCGCAAGCAACACCGGCCTTTCTTCCGATGAAGTGCACAATGTGGCTCTGGCTACCGGTAAGCCGTCCGTATCTTCCGGATTCGGATCGTCCTCGATGGCTTCGTTCTTCACCAGAGAGACCTACAACTACGACAACCGCTATCTCGCCACCTACACTTACCGCTACGACGGCTCGTCCAACTTCGGACCGGACAACCGCTGGGCCGGATTCCATTCTCTCGCGCTGGCGTGGAGGTTCTCCAACGAGAAATTCTTCGCTCCGCTGATCAATGTGATCGACAACGGCAAGCTCCGTCTCGGATGGGGGCAGACCGGCAACTCCAGCATCGGTTCATACGCCTGGGGTGCGGCGATCTCACGCATGCCTTCCGCTCTGGGGATGGGCTTCCGTCCGGCCAACATGCCTAACACAGCCATCCGCTGGGAGAGTCAGGAACAGTACAATGTCGGGCTCGATCTCGGATTCCTCGGCGGCAAGATCAATCTTACGGTGGATGCCTACTACAAGAAGTCTGACGACATGCTGATGTCGATGCAGCTGCCTTCTTACATGGGTACCCAGGGCAACGGCTCATCCAAGCTCCAGGCTCCGAAAGGCAACTACGGAAGCATCGAGAACAAAGGTCTCGAAATCACGCTGGACACCCATCCTGTCACTTTCGAGAACTTCAGCTGGGACAGCAACTTCCAGATATCCTTCAACCGCAACAAACTCCTCAGCCTCACCGACACGGAGAATGCTTCTCTCATCGGCTACGGTCAGTGGAGCGATGTCGTCTGCGTGTCCGAGATAGGAAAGTCGCTGTACAACTTCTACGGCTACAAAGTGGTCGGCGTGTACAAGGATCTCGATGACATAGAGAATTCTCCGAAGCCTGTCAAGTATCCGTCTGACGGCGTGTACAGCAGAGGCAACACCGTCTGGGTGGGAGACCTCAAATATGAGGACGTCAACAAGGACGGCGTCATTGATGAGAACGACCGTACGGACATAGGTTCGCCTCTGCCGAAGTTCACTTTCGGATGGACGAACACGTTCCGGTACAAGAATCTTGACCTCAGCATTTTCCTGAACGGTTCCTATGGCAACAAGGTGATGAACTACAATGCCATCACCCTCACTCACATGAACAGCTCCTGGACCAACCAGCTGAACAGCGTCTCCGGCCGGGCGCGGCTTGAGCCGATCGACGCGAGCATAGTGTATGCCGACGGCAGCAAGTGGTATGACCACATCGACAATGTGCGGGTGAAGAATCCGGGAACGAAGATCCCTCACTCTTCCATCCAGGATCCTAACGACAACGACCGCATCAGCGACCGCTATGTGGAGGACGGTTCTTATCTCAGAATCAAGAACATCACTCTCGGGTACACATTCCCCAAGTACATCGTGAACAAGATCAAGGTGGAAAACGTCAGAGTATATGTCAATATCCAGAACCTCTACACGTTCACCGGATATTCCGGCTATGACCCTGAGGTCGGAGCGAGCACGCAGGATTCTTCCGGTCTTACCTATGGTCTGGACAACGGACGTTATCCTTCTCCTACGATGTATTCATTTGGTCTGAACCTTACATTCTAAGTGCTTGAATATGAAACTTACAAATATAATCAAAAGCTTGTCCGCCGCAGCGCTGGCGCTGACCGCCATCTCTTGCGAGGAGTTTCTCAACCGCCCGGCGGAGGACAGCTACAATGTGGAGAATTTCTACAAGGACGACACGCAGTGCGAGCAGGGTGTCAACTACCTGTACAACTCGCCTTGGTATGATTTCCAGCGCGGATTCATAAAGATCGGCGAGGTGATGTCCGGCAACATGTATTGGGGGGACAGCCCATACCTGAGCTTCACCACCAACGGTACGGATGTGGATCTGGTGAACATGTCCTATTCGCTGTGGGCTGTCAACGGGCATGCCAACACCGTCATAGACAATATTCTGAACTCAAGCGGACCTTCGCAGGCATGCAAAAACAAGTGCATCGGAGAGGCTCTGACCTGGAAGGCGTTCGCCTATTTCTTCATGGTGCGCACATTCGGAGAGGTCCCTATCATCCACAACAACACTGACCTCATCACTTCCGGCACAGTCAATCAGGTGCAGAAGGTGCAGAAGGCTGATGTGTACGAGTACATCATCATGACTCTCGAGAAGGCGATGGAACTCCTCCCGAAGAAGACATCCGGATTCGCCGACTACGAGCGTATCGACTACTATGCCGCGGAGGCTCTTCTTGCCAAGGTGTATCTTACCAAAGCCGGACTTGGCGGCACGCTCAGCGCTGAAGACCTTTCCAGTGCGGCGAAATATGCAAAGGATGTCATTGACAATTCCGGCAGGACATTGACTCCGGATTATGAAGACGTGTTCCGTCTGAAAGGGTTCAACGAGACAGGCGAGTGCCTCATATCCTGGCTGTGGAGCGCAAGCCGGGAGCCTTGGACGCAGCAGAATACGCTCCAGAGCGACCTGGCTATGGTCGGATTTGATGAGCTCGGGGACTGCTGGGGCGGTTATTGCGGGCCTTCGGTTGACCTGCAGGAGGCGTTCGGGGAAATCGCAACTGCGGCTCCGGGCTATCCGAGGGTCTATAAGGATGTCAGGCGCCATGCCACGATGATGCTTCCCGGCGATGTATATGACTATTTCTGGACGGACAAGACATACGACGGGACGAACAAGGGCTTTGACTATCTCCGGTTCATCTATGACAAGGACGGTTACGGCAAGGGCGGCCCTGGCGGTACGCTCCAGTGCAATACCGGATCCAACAATGTCAAGAATCTTTACGGAGACAAACAGGATCACATTTCCGCTCTCGGGATTGAACCTGATAACATGGCAAACCAGCTGCCGACGCATATTCTCCGTCTGTCGGACATATATCTGGTTTATGCCGAGGCTGTTGTGAATACGGACAATGCGGCGGCCAAGGAATATGTGAACAAGGTGCGCGAACGTGCCGGAGCTGATGCTCTGGAGACCGTGACCTGGGACGACATCTGGAAAGAGCGCCGTCTGGAACTTGCCGGAGAAGGTGACCGCTGGTATGACTATGTGCGCCGTTCGTATTATGACGTGGATGCCTGCATAGCGGAGCTCAAGGCTCAGAAGCGTTCTTATTGGAACGGTCTGGACGATGTGTGGAAGACCTGGATAGGGGAGAAGTTCGACTATTCCGGGACGTGGGACGCAAGCAAGGTCACATACAATGCCAAAGATGACAATCCAAATGTGACTGCGTCCAGCTTCACTCTTCCGTTCCCGTCGGAGGATGTCGTGTTCAACAAGAATATGGCCTCGGGTGCCGAGGCTGTCCATGTGGATGTCCGCACGGAATACACCTACAACTTTTAGTCAACGAGAAAAATGAACATTATGAACAAATATCTGAACATGCTGGCGGTTCCGGCTCTGGCGGCCATAGGCCTGGCCTCCTGTGACAGGGTGGACTACCCTGACCGCTATAGGGTGGCCGACGGTCATCCGACGGTTTACTCCGTCCGGTATGCCGACAGGGACCTGACCATCACCAGTGCCTATATGGACGAGGTGGTCTGCCTTCTGGGCGACAATCTCAGAAGCGTGAAAGAGTTGTGGTTCAATGACCAGAAGGCCACGCTCAATACAAGCTACATCACCGACAACACTCTTATAGTATCTGTGCCGAAGGTGCTTCCGGAGAAGCAGACGGACAAGATCTACCTCATCGACAGCGAGACGGACACGACCTCACTCGATTTCAAGGTCATGCCTCCAGTTCCGGTGGTGAGCGCGATGTCGTTCGAGTATGCCGAGCCTGGCGAGAGGGTCACCATCACCGGCAACTATTTCTACGATCCGATGACTGTGGAATTCACCGGAGCCGAGGCTGTCGAGATTTCGAACAAGACATTCTCATCGTTTGACGTCGTGATTCCTGCGAATGCGCAGCCGGGCAGGATTAGGGTGACTACGGAATCCGGTATCGGCCAGTCCGCGTTCATGTACAAGGACGACAGGGGGATGCTCTTCACCTTCGATGATGCCAGGACCGGTGTCAACGCCTGGCACAAGGCGACCATCCAGGAAGATGCCAATTCGTTCAGCGGCAAGTACCTCCAGCTCTACTACGACAAGGAGAACGCTCTCAAGGCGGACGGTACGGACTGGGCTGATGACGGCTACCACTTCGAATATTGGCCGGGCAACTGGAATAATCCTGAGACATTCGATGATCCGGCGGGAGTGAAGCTCACCGATGTGGTGGATTTCTCCGACTACTCCAACATGTCAGTCAAGTTCGAGATGCGCATTCCTTCCGACCATCCTTGGACAGGATGTCCGATGCAGATATATTTCGCAAGCACGAAGTTGTGCACCGTGGGCACGGCGAACAACAGCTATTTCCACGATGACAAGATCTCGCTTCCTCGCGCCCTGTACAGACCTTGGCTTTCGACAGGTTCGTTCGACACGGGCGGAAAATGGATTACCGTGACTCTTCCGATTGCAAGCGAGTTCATCTGGTACTGGGATGGCGAGAAGGCTACCGGAACGCTCAACAAAGACTCGTTCGCCGGCATGGAGATCTTCTTCGCTGCAGGAAAGGCTGCAGGAAGTCCTTGTACTCCAATGGTTCAGATAGACAACATCAGGGCTGTCCCTAACAAATAACAGGAGGAAATCGATCATGAAAAACATATTAAGATTTTCGGCATTGTCGGCGCTTGCCGCCGCATTGACGCTGTCGGTCTCCTGCGGCAATGAGGAACTCGACACCGATCAGTATTCAAAAAGTCAGGTAAAGCTTGTCTCCTACGGCCCGAATCCCGTGATGCGCGGCGGAACATTGACATTCGTTGGAAGCAATCTGGACAAGATTGTCGAGGTTACTGTTCCCGGGGTGGATCCTATCACGGCCATAGAAGTCGTGAAAGAGGGCTTCCAGAGCGAAATCAGAGTGGCGCTTCCGGCTGAAGGCCCGGAGGTGGGCTCTGTCTCCCTCAGGACATCGGGCGGCAAAGTGTTCACCACCGAGACTGAACTTACCTACAGCGAGCCTATCGTGATAGAGAGCTTCTCTCCGGCGAAGGCATATCCTCGGGATGTGCTGACCCTGAAAGGAGACTATATGAATCTGGTGAAGACCGTCACTTTCGAGGGCGGGACTTCCGTGGCGGTCGAGAACATCGACAGGCACAATGCCAAGGTCACGGTCCCTTCATCTGCCGTCACCGGCAGGATAGCGCTCTCCGACGAGGGCGAGATAGCCAACATCATCTATTCCGGGGATGAACTTCAGATAGGCGATCCTACGGTGTCTTCAGTGAAAGCCGGTGCCTGGAAGCCGGGCGAGACCGCTACCGTGACGGGTAAGTATCTGGATATGATCGAGGAGATCCGTCTTGCCGGAGATGTTACGGTCGGGATAGAAGACCTGACGGTCTCCAAAGACTTCGGGAGCCTGACTTTCACCGTTCCTGCCGGAATGGAATCCGGAAAGGTGACGGCTGTAAGCTATGCCGGCAAGGAGTTTGAGGCCGGCTCTGCGGAGATGGTCGTTCCGACCGGGCTTTCAGTCTTCCCGTCCTCCGTCACATTCGGCGAGGCGATCACGATCTCGGGCAAAGATCTCGATGTAGTGACGTCCGTCACCTTCCCTAATGCCGATGCCATCACGGAATTCACTCTGTCTGACGGCAAGATAAACGTGGACGTGCCGCGCGAGGCGAGGGGCGGGGACATCGCCCTCACAATGGCGAGCAAAGACGTGGTGAATGTCGCATACACTCTGATTAAGCCTGCCGTCACATCCGCCGCTCCGGTGGAGCTTGTGGCTGGTGATAGCATCACGGTGAAAGGAACGGGACTCGATTTCGTGGAGAGTGCGACTCTCGGCGGCAAGGCTGTCGAGGTGAAGGCCAATGAGGACGGTACGGAGCTTATTGTCGCTACGGCGAGCACTTCCGTGCCGGGAAAGCTCGTGCTCACCCTCTACAACGGCGAGACCATCGAACTTGAGGACGAGATTTCACTGAGCTATGACTCTCTGATTATCGTCAGCGAGATGCCTTCCGCAGAGCACATCGGCGCCACCGTCACTCTGAAAGGCGAGAACTTCATGATGATCGAGAACATCTGGATCGGCGAGGCGAAGGTTGTCACCTACACTGTCAGGACTGACACCGAGCTGTCGTTCGTGATGCCTTGGAATGTGGCGGGGACATATTCGATGCATTTCGACCTGCTGAACGGCGACCGCGAGACCTGCCCTAATCAGATGGACGTGCAGCTTGAGATCAACTACATAACCGCCTGGGAAGGCAATGTGGCGCTCACTTGGGGTGACGGCGGACGTGTCATTGTCCCTGCCTCGAAGTTCAGCGGCATCAAGGCCGGCACGAAGATGAGACTCTACTACACTTTTGACGATGACGTCTGGTGCCAGGCCCAGATCAATTACGGCGACTGGAGCAAATTGGTGTTCCCGGAGATAGGTTCGGAAACGCTCGTTCCCGCTTGCAGCTGGTCAGGTAAGGGCTCTATAGACTGGTGCACGGAAGTCACGCTGACTGCGGACATTCTTGCCGGTATTGAGGCCAAGAAGGGCGATGCCGAGGATGTCAAGGCTGCCGGCATCATAATCCAGGGCTCTGACGTGAAATTTACCAAGATAGAAATCCTGGAGGAAATCCCTCAGGAGACGGTCATCTGGACCGGGTCTTTCGATGCCGGCGGCTGGGCAGGAAATCAGGATCTTGCATGGGGAGGATTTGATTGGAGCACAGTCGAGGCCGGACAGAAACTTATCTTCTATCTGACGCAGGATGCCTCGCAGACATGGTGGCAACTCTCTCTCCGTCATGGAAAGGACTGGGGCGAACTCCCGGAGAAGATTTTCGTGGAGATGGAGAAAGGCCAGACCAGAGTGGAGGTGGAATTGAGTCAGACCAACTTGGATGATATTGTCGCCAACGGAGGTCTGGTCATTACCGGATGCTATTACACCTTGACGGAGATAGCTCTGTTGTAATTCTTTTTCCGGCGGCGGCTGACCCTGCCGCCGGGAACCATATGTTTTTGTGAGCCCGCATTCCGGCGCGGAATCGGGACGATTATTGACAGATATGAAGAAGATGAAGAAAGCGGGACTGTTTGCCGCGATATTAGGAAGTCTGGTTCTTCCGGCCTCGTGCGGCGGTGACGGTGAGGGTAAGGAAGACCCGGTCGCGGTGGCTCCGGAGATGGTCGGCGTAAGCCCTGAAGACGGGACTGCCGATCTTGCTGTGTCGTCTCTGGACGTGATATTCTCTTTCGACCAAAATGTGAAATGCCCGTCTTCCGGGCACAGCCTGGTGACTGTGGACGGGGGTGCGGTGATAGCCAAGGTGTTTGCCTACGGCAAGGACGTGACGGTGTCGCTCTCCGGGCTCAAAAGGGGGACCTCATACACGCTGACGATTCCATCGGGTGTCATCAGCGGGTATCAGGACAATCCGGCGGCCGCCATCACTTACCGGTTCTCCACCAAGGCGGCCGAGAAGGACTATGCCCGCAATCCGGCATCTTCGCTGACCAATCCGTCAGCCACCGCCGGGGCGAAGGCCCTGTACGCTTTCCTGCTGAAAAACTATGGCAGCAAGACCGTCAGCGGGGCAATGGGCGGCACTGCCTGGGAGACATCCTATACGGACATGATTGCCGAGAAGACGGGTATCTATCCGGGCATCGTCGGGTTCGACTACCTGTTCCTCAACTGGCCTCCGAAGTACTGGGACGGCTGCCCCGACTATGGTGACATTACTCCTGTCAAGACGGCGTGGGAGGCCGGAAACATCATCCAGATCGGATGGCACTGGACTGTGCCGTCGGTGGAGGGCGAGACGGAATTGAACAACTACAAATACAACACCCGTCAGTTCGGAGTTGAGGCCGCCCTCACCGAGGGCACCTGGCAGAACACGTTGATTAAGTCGCAGATAGAGAAGCTTGCCGGCTACATGAAGCTGCTGCAGGACGCGGGGATCCCCGTGCTGTTCCGTCCGCTTCACGAAGCTGCCGGAGACTATACTTGGGGCGCTTGGTTCTGGTGGGGCTATGACGGGGCGGATGCTTGTGTGCGGCTCTGGAAATATCTCCGAAGCGAATTGCAGGACACTTACGGCCTCAACAATCTCGTCTGGGTGTGGACCGTGCAGACCAAGACTGCGGGATCCGTCAATTTTGACTCTCTTGATACGGCGCGGGATTGGTATCCGGGCGATGAGTGGGTGGACATAGTCGGTGCCGACCTGTACGAGACCAAGGGCGCGTCCATGACCGATGCTTTCAGATTTGTGAATAATTCCGTAGAAGGCAAGAAGATGGTGGTGCTAAGCGAGTTCGGGAATCTTCCGGACATCGGCGGGAGCTTCTCGGAAGATGCGCCTTGGGGCTATTTCATGAACTGGTGCAATTTCGAGGACGATGTCCCGGTGCTGTACAGCAAGAATTCCGACGGAAGCTATGGCTGGAACAACACTGTTGCTGAATGGAAAGCGGCCCTGTCCGACAGCCATACTCTGAACCGGAAAGATATTGATTTCTGATATGAAAAGATACGGATATCGTTTGACGGCATTCATCGCCGCATTGTCGGTGCTGCTCTCTTGCGGCGGCTCCGGCGGCGGTGCTGACAATGACGGGACTGAGGAGGAAGTCGTGACTCCCGGCGGTGGATCTTCCGAGGAGGATTCTTCTTCGGAGGAGGATGATTTCCTTGCGGAAATAGTCCCCGGAGACACTCACGCGTGGACTGTGGCAAGCCGGCTCGGTCTCGGATGGAATCTCGGCAACCAGATGGACAGCCACATCGGCGGGGTCTCCGGCGAGACCGCATGGGGCAATGCCAAGGCGACTCAGGCCACGTTCGACGGGGTGAAGGCCAAAGGTTTCACATCGGTGCGCATTCCTGTCACATGGATGGGACATATCGGTGCGGCTCCGGACTACGAGATAGATGAGACTTGGATGGACAGGGTGGCGGAGATTGTCGGCTATGCGGAGAAAGCGGGCCTCAACGCCATCTTGAACATCCATCACGACGGCGCCGACAGCGGGTATTGGCTGAATATCAAGAAGGCGGCTTCGTCGTCGGCCGAGTATGAGACGATAACCGCAGAATTCAAGGCCGTGTGGAAGCAGATCGCTGAAAAGTTCCGGGACAAGGGCGACTTCCTCATCTTCGAGGCTTTCAACGAGATCCATGACGGCGGCTGGGGCTGGGGAACCAATCTGACCGACGGTGGCGCTCAGTACCGTGTGCTGAACAAATGGGTGCAGGCGTTCGTGGATGTGGTCCGCCTGACCGGAGGGGGCAATGCCACCCGGTATCTCGGCATCCCGGGGTATTGTGCCAACCCGGACCTCACCATGGCCCATCTTACGCTGCCTTCGGACTCCGCCGAGGAGCGGTTGCTTGTGGCCGTGCACTGCTATGACCCATATGAATATACGCTTGAATGCAAATATGGCGAGTGGGGGCACACCGCCAAGAACAATCCCGCTCCTGCCGGAGAGGAAGAGATAGTCGCGGTCCTGGCGAAACTCAAGGCGAAGTATATAGACAAAGGCATTCCGGTGTATTTCGGAGAGACCGGCTGCTCCAACCGTTCGACTGCCAGGGAGAAAGAGTTCCGGAACTATTATCTGGAGTTCTTCTGCAGGGCCTGCCGCAACTATGGCATCGCGCCTTTCTTTTGGGACAACGGGTATGAATCAGCAGGCCGTGAGTCCGGCTCCGTGATAAATCACTCGACAGGAGAATATTCGGCGGACGGCAAGGCGGCGGTGGAGGCTATGCGCAGGGCCGTATTTGACAAGACCGCTTCATATACTTTGCGCTCCGTCTATGACAATGCGCCTGAATGACAACTATGATGACACAGAATATGAAATTGCTAACCTATTCAATATTAAGTATGACCGCACTCCTTTCCGCAGCCTGTAGCCATGATGGCGGGCCGTCTGCGGCCGATGCGCTGAGGGCGGACTTGCAGAGCGCTGTCTCGGCGGGGAAGTTCCTCTATGCGCATCAGGATGACCCGGTCTATGGTCACGCCTGGAAAGTGGAGGACCCCCGGACGGATGCTCTGAACCGGAGTGACGTGAAAGATGTCTGCGGCTCCGCGCCGGCCATCGTGGGCTTCGACCTCGGAGGCATCGAGCTGGCTGACACGGCCAATCTTGACGGCGTCCCGTTCTCGCTCATGCGACGCGCTGCGATAAAGCAGGCCGAAGACGGGGGGATGGTGACATTCTCCTGGCATCCCCGCAATCCTCTTACCGGAGGCGATTCCTGGGACGTAAGCAGTGACGAGGTCGTCACATCCATTCTGCCCGGAGGCGGGAAGCACGGGATGTTTCTGGAATGGCTTTCCCGTGCCGCTGACTTCCTCGGCTCGCTCAAGCGCGGTGACGGGACGCGTATCCCGGTCATATTCAGACCTTGGCACGAGAACATAGGCAGCTGGTTCTGGTGGGGCGGAAAGCTCTGCACGGCGGATCAGTACAAGTCGCTTTTCCGCATTACGCGGGATTATATGGAGAAGGAACGAGGCTTGGACAACATCCTCTGGGCATATTCGCCCAATTCCGAAATCGACAGCACGATGTATTTCAGCCGCTATCCTGGAGACGGATATGTGGACATTCTCGGCGTGGACCACTATGAATATGTGGACAGAAGCGGAGATATGACTGAAGAAGAGGCTGTCTCGGCTGCGAATGAACACTATGTCAGCCGGCTGGCTTACGACCTTGACTATATGGCGGCTTATGCGCACTCTCACGGGAAGCTTGTCGCCGTGACAGAGACCGGGTTCGAGGGCGTTCCGGAAGCGAAGTGGTGGACGGAGGTCCTGCTTGAGGCCGTCGGAGATGCCCCCATATGCTATGTGCTGACCTGGAGGAATGCCTGGGACAAGCCTGGACACCGGTATGCCCCTTTTGCGGGGTCTTCGGACAGTGAAGATTTCATACGATTCAGAAGCAGCGGCAAAGTGCTGATGCTCGATGATTTGCAAAACAGATAATGGGAATTGACAAAAATTGTATAGAGATGACTTTTGATGAAAGGCTTGAATGGCTGCGCTCCGGCCACGAGAAATTGCTGACACGGAAAAACAGTCCGGTCTATGTGAACGGAATATACGAGAGATATGAAAATCCGGTATTGACAGGTGCCCACGCGCCATTGTTCTGGAGATACGATCTGAATCCGGAGACCAATCCTTTCCTGGAGGAGCGGTTCGGCATCCACGCCGCATTCAATGCCGGAGCGATAAAGCTCGGCGGGAAATATGTGCTTGTGGCGAGGGTTGAAGGCGATGACCGCAAGTCATTCTTCGCTGTGGCGGAAAGTCCGGACGGAGTGGACAATTTCAAGTTCCGGGACTATCCGATCACTATGCCCGAATATGGTGAACCTGCCGTGAACGTGTATGATATGAGGCTTACGGCTCACGAAGACGGATGGATCTACGGCATCTTCTGCGTCGAGAGGAAAGACCCGGACGCGCCGGAGGGCGACCTGTCTTCCGCAGTAGCCTGTGCAGGCATCGCCAGGACCAGGGACCTGGAGACGTGGGAGCGTCTGCCTGACCTGAAGTCCGCCTCGCAGCAGAGGAACGTTGTGCTGCATCCGGAGTTTGTGGACGGTAAATACGCGTTCTACACACGTCCGCAGGACGGCTTCATCGATGCAGGAAAGGGCGGCGGGATAGGCTGGTCTCTTGTGGACGACATCGCCGATGCGGAAATCAGAGAAGAGAAGATCATCAGTTTCAGACACTATCATACTATCAGGGAGCTCAAGAACGGCGAGGGCCCTGCGCCGATAAAGACGCCTCGGGGATGGCTGCATCTGGCCCACGGCGTGAGAGGATGCGCATCAGGACTCCGATATGTGCTCTATATGTATATGACTTCGCTGGACGACCCTTCCAAGGTGATATATGAGCCTGCGGGAGCATTCATGATGCCGGAAGACGGGGAATATGTGGGGGACGTGATGAATGTGCTGTTCTCCAACGGCTGGATTGCCGACGAGGACGGCAGAGTGTTCATCTACTACGCTTCCTGCGACACCAGGATGCATGTGGCGACGAGCACCGTGGATCGCCTTGTGGACTATTGCATGCACACGGCTCCGGACGGGTTCCGCACGGGGAAATCTGTCGAGAGACTTGACGCATTGATATCCAAGAATATCGGATAGCCTTTTTCTGATACGACACATTATGAAGAGCTTCGGACACTTCGATGACCGGGCGAGGGAATTTGTCATCACGGATCCCGCCACGCCTTGGCCGTGGATCAACTATCTCGGCACTGAAGACTTTTTCTCTCTCATTTCCGGTACGGCCGGAGGATATTGCTTCTGCAAGGACGCCAAATTCAGGCGCCTGATGCGCTATCGCTACAACGGCGTCCCGATGGATGCCGGCGGCAGATATTTCTATATCAATGACGGAGGCCTCGTCTGGAATCCGGGATGGAAACCATGCAGGACTCCGCTGGATTTCTACGAATGCCGCCACGGTCTGGGGTACACCCGCATCACGGGGGAGAAGAACGGGCTGCGCTCCAGCGCCCTGTTCTTTGTCCCTGTCGGGCGCAGATGTGAGGTCCAGAGACTGACCTTCACCAATGTCGGATCCGCGAGGAAGGAATTCTCCGTTTTCTCATTTGTCGAATGGTGTCTGTGGAATGCGGAGACCGATATGGAGAATTTCCAGCGCAATCTGTCAACGGGCGAAGTGGAGGTGCAGGGGAGTGTCATCTATCACAAGACGGAATATCGCGAGCGGCGCAATCATTACGCATTCTATGGAGTCAATGCCGACATTTGCGGCTATGACACTGACAGGGAGAGCTTTCTGGGGATGTACAACGGATTCGAAGCTCCGGATGCTGTCATATCGGACACTCCCCGGTGTTCGATCGCCCACGGATGGAGTCCTGTCGCGTCGCATTGCATCAGACTCTCGCTGGAGCCCGGCGAATCCGGAGAACTGGTATTCGTGCTCGGATATGTGGAAAATGATGACAGCGGGAAATTCCTCGGTCAGCTGTCTCCGGATGCGGTGAGGACTCAGGAGGCCTCGCTTTGCGGGACTCCGTTCGGCGGAGAAGTGAAAAATTCCTGCTCGGCGCTGATAAACAAGGGCAAAGCCTATGAAATGCTGCTTGCCTTCAGTACAGCCGACAAGGTTTCCGATGCATTCGCAGAGCTCAGGGCCTATTGGGACGGCCTTCTCGGACGGTTCTCCGTGGCCTCATCCGTGCCGGAGCTGGACAGGATGGTGAACATCTGGAACCAGTACCAGTGTATGGTGACGTTCAATATGAGCCGCAGCGCCAGCTTCTTCGAGAGCGGGATCGGAAGAGGAATGGGCTTCAGGGACTCCAATCAGGACCTTGCCGGATTTGTCCACCAGATTCCGGGCAAGGCGAGGGCGAGGATTCTGGACATTGCGGCCACACAGTTCCCGGACGGAAGCTGCTACCATCAGTATCAGCCTCTTACAAAGCGAGGCAACAACGGTATCGGAAGCGGATTCAATGACGATCCGCTCTGGCTGCTGTCAGGTGTCTTTGCATATCTCAAGGAGACGGGGGATTTCAGCATCCTGGACGAGATGGTGACGTTTGACAATGTCCCCGGAAGCGAGAAGACTCTGCTTGAGCACCTTTTCGTAAGCTTCGGTCATGTGGAACGCAATCTCGGCCCGCACGGACTGCCTCTCATCGGGCGTGCCGACTGGAATGACTGTCTCAATCTCAACTGCTTCTCTCACGACCCCGACGAGTCGTTCCAGACTACGGAGAACAAGACTGACGGCTCCAAAGCGGAGTCGCTGATGATTGCGGGGCTGTATGTGGTTGTGGGCAAGGAGTTCGCCCGCCTGCTGAGGTATCTTGCTGGCCATGGCGGACGGCCTGCTCCGGACGCCGGCGCCTGCGGACGGTCGGCGGAGGAGGTGGAGGCTTCAGTCGCGAAGATGTGCCTGGCTGTGGAGAAACATGGCTGGGACGGGGAATGGTTCCTCAGGGCATATGATTTCTGCGGGGAGAAGGTGGGCTCCAGGGAAAACGAAGAAGGCAAGATTTTCATCGAGAGCCAGGGCTGGTGCGCAATGGCCCGTATCGGAGCCGACAAGGGGATGTGCGACAAGGCGCTGGACTCGGTCAAGCGGCTGCTTGACACGCCTGACGGCATTGTCCTGCTCGCTCCGGCATTTACAAAATATCATATCGGATACGGAGAAATTTCTTCATATCCTCAAGGCTATAAGGAGAATGCGGGAATCTTCTGTCACAACAACCCTTGGGTGATAATCGCCGAGGCCATGGCAGGACGCCGGGACGATGCGTGGGAGCACTATTGCAAGATTTCTCCGGCCTGTGTCAAGGATCAGAAAAGGCACAGGGTGGAGCCGTATGTGTATTGCCAGATGCTGTCCGGGCGTGACGCTCCCGTCTCCGGCGAGGGCAAGAACAGCTGGCTGACCGGCACGGCGGCGTGGAACTGGATTGCGGCGGCGGAATATCTTCTCGGCGTGCATCCTGACTATGACGGACTGCTCATCAGCCCATGTCTGCCGGCGTCCATAGACACATATCGGATACCCAGGGAGTTCAGAGACGCCGTCTATGACATC